>CANISK010000057.1 GCA_947470205.1 Neisseriaceae bacterium
ATTTGGCTATCTAAATTACAAATAGCAGAGCTTTTTCAAACGACTAAGCAAAATATAAGTAAACATATTAAAGCAATTTATAATGATAATGAATTAAATGAAACACCAACTGTCAACGATCAGTTGACAGTTCAAGATGAAGGCGCGAGAAAGGTATCACGCAATATCACATTATACAACCTTGATATTATTTTAGCAATTGGTTATCGTGTAAATTCGATTCGTGGGGTTCAATTTAGACGTTATGCATCTACGATGTTAAAAGAATATCTCAAAAAAGGGTTTGTACTCAATGATGATAAATTAAAAAATCTTGGTGGTGGGAATTATTGGAAAGAGCTGCTTGATAGAATTAGGGATATTCGTTCAAGTAAAAAAGTTATGTATCGGCAAGTTCTAGAATTATATTCAACCGCCGTAGATTATAACCCCAAGAGTGATGAAAGTATTACTTTTTTTAAAATTGTGCAAAATAAACTTCACTACGCAGCACATGGTAAAACAGCTAGTGAGGTAATTTATTTTCGGGTCGATAGTGATAAACATTTTGTGGGATTGACTAATTTCAAAGGGAAAGAACCAATTAAAGCTGATATGATGATTGCTAAGAATTATCTGACTGAACAAGAGCTTCGTGTACTAAATAATCTTGTATCGGCATATTTTGATTTGGCAGAATTAAATGCAATTGAAGAGCGTGCAATGCGAATGGTGGATTATATAAATGAATTAGATAATATCTTATCATCTACTGGTCGTAAAGTTCTTGAAACATCTGGAACTATTTCACATCTTCAAGCTTGTGAAAAAGTCAACTCAGAATATAATAGGTATAAAAATAAAGAACTCACGTGTGTTGAAGAGGAGTATTTAAAAACAATCAACATCTTAGAAAAACAAGCTTTATTGGAAACTCGCAAAAAATGAAGAACTTTAAATATGAATGAATTAAATTATATAGAAAAACTGCTTGATGGCGAAAAAGTCGAGTGGAAACCTTTATGGGAAATTGCTGATTTAATAAGAGGTCGGGTAATATCAAAAGATTATCTTTTAAATAACGTAGGTGATTATCCAGTATACAGCTCTCAAACGGTTAATAATGGACAAATTGGCAAGATAAATACCTATGATTATGATGGAGAATTTGTTAATTGGACAACTGATGGTGCAAACGCTGGAACAATTTTTTATCGTACAGGTAAGTTTTCGGTTACTAACGTTAGCGGTTTAATAAAATTAAAATCCGATATCAGATTGACTCATAAATTTATCTTTTATTGGCTTTCAAGAGAGGCATATAAATATGTTTATTCTGGCATGGGCAACCCTAAATTAATGAGTCATCAAATAGAAAAAATATTTATCCCGATTCCGCCTATTCATGTACAAAAAAAGATTGTGCAGATTTTGGATGCATTTACAGAGCTTACTACAGAGCTTACTACAGAGCTTAAAGCAAGAAAGAAACAATATAACTATTATCGTGATAGATTATTAACCTTCGGCGATGACGTACAGTGGAAACCTTTAGGTGAGATTTTAATTAGAACAAAAGGTACAAATATTACTGCCAGTCAAATGAAAATATTGCATAGACCCAGCGCACCATTAAAAATATTTGCTGGAGGTAAAACTGTTGCATTTGTAAATTTTGAAGATATACCCGAAAAAAATATAAATAGATATCATTCTATTATTGTTAAATCTCGCGGTGTCATTGAATTTGAATATTACGATAAACCATTTTCACATAAAAATGAGATGTGGGCATATCATTCTATAAACATCAACATTAATATTAAATTTGTTTATTATTTCTTAAAAACGCAAGAGCCATACTTTCAACATCTTGGCAGTAAAATGCAAATGCCACAAATTGCAACCCCAGATACAGATAAATTTAAAATCCCAATTCCGCCACTTCATGTGCAAGAGCGAATCGTTAAGCTATTGGATAAATTTGATACACTCACTGATTCAATCACTGATGGGCTACCTCGTGAGATTGAGTTACGTAAACAACAGTATAACTATTACCGAGACTTACTTTTAACTTTTCCAAAATAAAATTAATTAAACTGTCATTCCCGCGAGATACACTGTCATTCCCGCGCAGACTCTTGTCATTCCCGCGCAGACTCTTGTCATTCCCGCGCAGACTCTTGTCATTCCCGCGCAGACTCTTGTCATTCCCGCGCAGACTCTTGTCATTCCCGCGCAGACTCTTGTCATTCCCGCGTAGGCGGGAATCCATGCCCTATAACGTTATACTGGATCCCCGCATGCGCGAGGATGACAACATTGTGCGCGAGGATGACAACATTGTGCGCGAGGATGACAACGTTATTCGCTTATGTAAAGGCTGGTATGGATAAAATAACAGAAGTAAAACAGTTAATTAATGAAATTAATTGTCTGCATAGTAAATTTTCTAATGATTATTTTGAAACTGGTAAGATTGAAAAAATCAACCTATCTAAAACGATTACACATGTACCGATAGAGAATATCTATAAATACCGCCTCACTTTACATGAGAGTATTAATGATTATCTAATGATTGCCAATATTGATATTAGATATTTTTATCGAGTAAAAACCCGTGAAAGCATTGACGATAAAATTAAGCGGTTTTCGAGCCGTGATGAGCAATATCCAGTTAATAATTGGCTTAATGATATTTTTGGAGTGCGGATTATTTTAACTGCACCAGAAATAAAAATCGTGATGGATTTATTAGATGATTGGCAAAATGAATTTAATCTAAAAAACTGGTATCTGCAGGATAAAGATTGCTATCGCGGGCTCGGGCTACATATTTATTTTAAAAATAAAAATAATTTTTATTTCCCTTGGGAATTGCAAATCTGGGATGCGCTAGATATTAATACTAATATCCAAAATCATGAAAAATTTAAACGTAATTTTGTATAACAGGATATTATGGACAATCATACAATAGTAGAATCAAAAAACTTTATCATTCTAGATGAGTATAGTAAAATCGAACAAACTGAGGATGGGTATCAAACAGAGGCGGAATTGGAGCGTGAACTTATCGCTGATTTAATCAATCAGGGGTATGAGTATATTACAGACCTAAACTCTACAGAAAAAATGCTAAATAATATTAGGGTACAGTTACAGAAATTAAATGATGTGGAGTTTTTAGATAGCGAATGGAAGCGATTTGTCACCTTATACCTAAATAAACCCAGTGATAATATGACAGATAGAACGCGTAAATTGCACGATAATCATGTGTATGATTTTGTCTTTGATGATGGGCATATTAAAAACATTCATTTATTAGATAAACAAAATATCACAAAAAATAAATTACAAGCAATCACCCAATTTGAACAAGCAGGAACCCATGCTAACCGATACGATGTAACTGTATTAGTCAATGGCTTACCATTGGTGCAAATAGAGCTTAAAAAACGCGGGGTGGCTATTCGTGAGGCATTTAACCAGATGCACCGCTATAGTAAAGAAAGTTTTAATACCGAAAACTCTTTATTTAAATATTTGCAAATTTTTGTTATCTCAAATGGTACGGATAGCCGTTATTTTGCTAATACCACTAAACGTAATAAAAATAGCTTTGATTTTACGATGAATTGGGCAAAATCAGATAATAATATAATCAAAGACTTAAAAGACTTCACCGCAACATTTTTTCAAAAAAATACTTTATTAAATTTACTAATTACCTACTCGGTATTTAATGTAAATAATACCCTATTAATCATGCGACCATATCAAATAGCAGCCACTGAACGTGTTTTATGGAAAATCAAAAGCTCATATCAAAGTAAAAATTGGAGTAACCCAAAAGGTGGTGGATATATTTGGCATACCACTGGGTCGGGTAAAACGCTTACTAGCTTTAAAACTTCCCAATTAGTGACATTGTTGCCGTTTATAGATAAAGTTTTATTTGTGGTAGATAGAAAAGATTTGGATGATCAGACCATGAAGGAGTATAAAAAATTATCAAAAGATAGTGCAAGCGGTTCTAATAGTACCAAAGGACTAAAAAAGAACTTAGATTCAACTGATAACAAAATCATAGTTACCACTATCCAAAAATTAAATAATCTCATGCGCGAGAATGATTTACCGATATATAGTAAACAAGTGGTATTTATTTTTGATGAAGCACACCGCTCCCAGTTTGGTGAGGCACAAAAAAATCTTCAAAAGAAATTTAAATATTATTATCAATTTGGCTTTACCGGGACGCCAATTTTTCCTGAAAATGCCTTGGGCTCAGATACAACCGCATCAGTATTTGGGTGTGAGTTACATTCGTATGTGATAACTGACGCAATACGCGATGAAAAGGTGCTAAAGTTTAAGGTAGACTATAATAACGTGCGTCCGCAGTTTAAAAATGTAGAACAAGAGCAAGACGACATAAAATTATCTTTCCTTGAGGGTAAAGAGGCTCTCTTACACCCAAATAGAATCAAAGAAATAGCTCAATATATTTTAGATAACTTTAAGCAAAAAACTCATCGCCTCACGCCCAATGGCAAAGGGTTTAATGCTATGTTTGCGGTTAGCAGTGTGGAATCTGCAAAATTATATTATGAAACATTTAAAACTCTACAAAAAGATCATGACAAAAAGCTCAAAATTGCCACCATCTTCTCATTTGCTCCCAATGAAGAACAAAGCGCAAAAGGGGAGATTTTGGATGAATCATTTGAGCCATCAATGATGAGTTTGAGTGCAAAAGAGTTTTTAAATAGTGCCATTAGTGATTATAACACCATGTTTAACTCAAGTTACAGCGTGGATAGTGATGGGTTTGAAAATTATTATAAAGACATTGCAAAGCGTGTGAGGGGTTTTGATGGTGATGATAATAAACTTCCACCCGAGGAAATGGTTGATCTTTTAATCGTCGTTGGTATGTTTTTAACTGGATTTGACGCCCCAACCATGAACACGCTATTTATAGATAAAAATCTGCGTTACCACGGGCTAATTCAAGCATATTCAAGAACTAATCGTATTTATGATGCCACAAAAACATTCGGCAATATTATCACGTTTCGTGATTTAGAACAAGCCACTATCGATGCCATTAAATTATTTGGGGACAAAAATACAAGAAATGTGGTGTTAGAAAAAAGCTATAAAGAGTATATGAATGGATTTCTTGATAAACAAACTAATGAAACGAGAACGGGGTATATTGATATAGTGGCAAATTTACAAGAGCATTTTCCACGCCCAGAAGATATCACCAAAGAAAGCGATAAAAAAGAATTTGTAAAGTTATTTGGTGAATATTTAAAAGTTGAAAATATATTACAAAATTATGATGAATTTGTGGGCTTGAAAGCATTCCAAGAGATAGATAAAAATAATCCAATTGATGTGGAGGCATTTAAAATCAAACATTATCTGAGTGATGAAGATATATCATTGATGAGTAATATTAATATCCCATCAGAACGAATCATTCAGGATTACCGCTCTACTTATAACGATATTCGTGATTGGATTCGTAATGACAAGACAGCAAAAAATAAAAATAAATCTACGATAGACTGGAATGATGTGGTTTTTGAAGTTGATTTATTGAAGTCTCAAGAGATTAATTTGGATTATATTTTGGAATTGATTTTTGAACATAGTCGGAATAATAAAGATAAAACGGTGATTGTGGATGAGGTACGTCGTTTAATTAGATCTAGCATTGGCAATAGAGCAAAAGAGAGCTTGGTGGTGGATTTTATTAATCAGACTAATTTGGATAAAATTATTGACAAATCCAGCATTCTTGATGAGTTTTATAATTATGCAGCAAAAATCAGATCACAAGAAGCGCATGAATTAATCACATCAGAGGGCTTAAATAAGGATAAAGCAAGGAATTATCTATCATCATCATTGAAACGTGGCTTTGCAAGTGAGTATGGAACTGATTTAGACGCATTATTACCATCCATGAGCAAACTCAAGCCAGAATATCTAATTAAAAAACAAACCGTATTCCAAAAACTCTCCGCCTTTGTGGAGAAGTTTAAAGATCTTCTAAAGAGTGATTTGAGCTAATCAGGTTATGTAAGAAGTTGATATGTATTATTTTACTTTAAAATAAATATCCCAAGTTTTATGTCCCAAGCCAATACCACGTTTTTCAAATTTGGTGTAAGGTCTATAATCTGGCTTGGGGATAAAATCCACTCCAATATTTTTTAACTTATCATTTTTATTTAAAATATCCAATATCCAATAGGCATAATCCTCCCAGTCGGTTGCAACATGAATATATCCTTGAGGCAATAGTTTACTCACCAATAATTCCACAAATTCACCCTGTATCAGTCTTCTTTTATGATGGCGTTTTTTATGCCATGGGTCTGGGAAGTAAATATGAAATCCATGGATGGAATGATCTGTAATCATATCTTGCAAGACTTCTACCGCATCGTGTTTGATTATTCTCAGATTGTGTATTTGATGTTCTTGGATTGACATTAATAATGACCCAACTCCAGGGCCATGCACTTCAATGCCCAGATAATCATTTTCTGGGTTTTGTTTCGCAATTTGCCATGTGGCATCTCCCATGCCAAAGCCAATTTCAATGATTTTATTATTAGCGGAGTTAAATATTTGATTTAAGTCTACGTGAGAGGTGGTATACTCCACACCAAAAATTGGCATTAGAGTATCTATGGCATTTTGTTGCCCTTTGGTGATTTTACCTTGTCTTAAAACAAAGCTCTTTATTTTTCTGTGTAGCATAGTAACTAATGATTTATCTAATTTGAATAATTTGTAAATTTAACGCTTTGGTTAGATTGTTCCATGCTTTATCTGCTGTGTAAACTGGAATATTTAATATTTTGGCAGTTGCCAAACATGCTCTATCGCCCAAGGATAATCCATATTGTTTTGTGAGATTGATTATTTGACCGACCAGCATTGCATACTCACAAGTAAATTCTACCGGTCTTACTAAACTTATTATGTTATTGATTTTTTCTAGATCGGCATAACCGTTTCTGTGTAGATATGTTGTTACTTCTGCTATATTTACTGTACTCATATGTGCATGTGGTAATTGTTCACATATTATATCTGCACCAATTTCATTATTAATTAGAGCAAGCAGTGCTGAGGTATCTAAAATTATTTTATTGCTCATCATCAAAATCTTTGTGTTTATTTTTTATAAAATCATCAACAATTGATTTATTATGAAAAAATTTTTTAATATCATGTTGTATATGCTGTAATTTTGATTTTACAGTTTCTATTATAATTTGATTTTCATTATTTACAGTTATAATTATTTCATCATTAGGTAAAATTGATAATATTTGCCTAATGTGTGTTGGGATTGATATTGTATAATCCTGGTAAATTTTACAATGAAATTCTTGCATGGTATATCCTTTATGAAATTTATAAAATTATACCGTATTTTTATAACGTTTGTAAATTGCGGTGATAACTATTTTTAATAACGGAATGACTGATATTACTAAAATCCCCATTATTACAAGAGACAAATGTTGTTTAATAAACGGTACATCACCAAATAAATATCCACCACCTAGCATGGTGCCTACCCATAAGAGAGCAGCGATGATGCTCATTGAAATAAATTTGTGATATGGCATATAGCCAAGCCCCGCTACAAATGGCGCAAATGTTCTGATGAGTGGGATAAATCTTGCAAGGATAATTGTTTTACTGCCGTGCTTGTTATAATATGCGTGAGTTTTATTTAGAATGTCGCGGCGAAATATTTTTGATTTGGGGTTTTTGAATAATTTTTCACCAAGAAATTTACCCACAAAGAAATTACAATTATCCCCACAAATAGTGGCAGTTAAAATGACTACTGTGAGTATGGTGATGTTTAATTGCCCAAGCGCTGCAATTCCACCTGCAATAAATAATAATGAGTCTCCCGGTAGAACTGGGGTAACCACAAGACCAGTTTCACAAAATATCACGATAAATAGTATGAGATAAATATAATTATGGTATGTTACGGCAATTGTTGCTAAGTATTCATCTAAGTGCAATATTGATTGGATAAATTCCATATATATTATACCACCACTTCTTTTTTTTCTTTGACAGGCTTAATGAGATTAGTTTTAGATATACCAAATAACATCACAAGAGGAGATGCGACTAATACAGATGAGTATATTCCAAATAAAA
>CANISK010000058.1 GCA_947470205.1 Neisseriaceae bacterium
TGCGATGGTATTTGATATGCCAAATACCAAACCTGCCACCAATACATATGATAGGCTATTAGATAAACAGTCCATTATAAACTCCCAGCTATCATCTGCAACATATCCATTAAAATATAAACTATTTTTTGGGGCAGATAAAAATAGCTTTGGGGAAATTTATAAACTACAAGATGAGAAAGTGCGACAGGGCATAGCGGGAATAAAGGTTTTTATGGGCTCTTCCACTGGGGATTTACTTCTTGATGATGATAGCTCTCTACATGCAGTATACGCTCTTGCAAAGGCTTTTAATTTGATAGTAGCACTTCATGCTGAAGACGAGGAAATAATTAGCGCCAATCAAAAACTGTATAGCAATGAAACAGACTTCAAATATCACTCAATAATCAGGTCAAAAGACGCGGCATTAAAAGCCATTGAGCTTGTTATTAAGTTATCTCGTATCTACAATGTAACATCTTATGTATTACATATCAGCACCTTGGATGAGATTGAGTTAATCAAATCAGCCAAACTAGATGGAGTAAAAATATTTGCTGAGACTTGTCCGCATTATTTATTTTTAGATGATAGCAGGTATGGTGAACTAAAAGGCTTAGCGAAGATTAACCCACCAATACGCGAGAAAATCAATCAAGAACATTTATGGCAAGCGATAAAAGACGGCGTGATAGATACCATCGCCTCAGATCACGCACCACACACGCTGGATGAAAAAAATACTCCATTGTGTAAATGCCCATCTGGTGTACCGGGTATAGAAACCACACTCCCGTTGCTTTTAACTGCACATTATACAAATAACAACATTTCATTAGATAAAATAGTAGCGTGCACGCATACCAATGTAAAAAAAATCTTTAATTTACCAGATAATAATTACCTAACATTTGCTAATGTCAAAAAATATAAAATCTTAAAAAACGAACACTTGGCAACCAAAGTAAAATGGTCACCTTATGTAAATATGAATCTCACTGGATTTCCGGAGTATATGTACGTAGAGGATAAGATTTTTCATCTATAAGAATAATTTCGTCATTACAGCGCAATCTCTTGTCATTACAGCGCAATCTCTTGTCATTATAGCGCAACCTCTTGTCATTACAGCGCAACCTCTTGTCATTCCCGCGAAGGCGGGAATCCATTCAGAACAATAAAAACATGAATTATCAATCAAGTTGGGAATGACATGATTTTTAGATCAAAATTCGCACTTAATCATTCAATAACAAACTAATAGACTCCTCATTGTTTATTCGTCTTATAGTCTCTGCAAATAGTGCCGAAATAGACACCACGCGTATTTTACTAGAATGTATATCACGAATGGGGATGGTATCAGTGACAATCACCTCATCAAGTATGGATTCATCTATCCTCTTTATTGCATCATTGGAAAACACAGGATGGGTAGCATACGCATATACCTTATTTGCACCTCTATTTTTCAGTGCCTCTGCAGCCTTACACAAAGTCTTGGCAGTGTCTATCATGTCATCAATAATCAGACAATTTTTACCGCTAATATCTCCGATAATGTTCATAACTTCAGTCTCATTAGCCTTCGGGCGTCTTTTGTCAATTATCGCCATCTCCACCCCAAGCGCTTTTGCAAATGCACGAGCACGTGCCACTCCTCCAGTATCAGGAGACACCACCATCAAATTATCCATCTTATTATTGGCCCTGATATCTTTTAAAAGGACAGGGCTAGCATAAATATTATCTACGGGAATATCAAAAAAACCTTGTATTTGGTCGGCATGTAAATCCACAGTCAAAACCCTATCCACCCCAGCACTAGTTAGCATATTTGCAACTAAACGGGCTGAAATTGGCACACGTGCAGAGCGCGGTCGTCTATCCTGTCTTGCGTAGCCAAAATAAGGAATAGCGGCAGTTATCCGTCCGGCAGATGCTCTTTTTAATGCATCACTCAGCACCAAAATCTCCATGAGATTATCATTGGTTGGAAAACAGGTGGGTTGCAAAATAAACACATCAGAACCACGGACATTTTCAAGTAGTTCAATTGCAATCTCACCGTCACTAAATTTAGATATGGATGCCTTACCAAGCTCAATGTCTAAACATTTAGTCACTTTATTCGCAAATTCAACATTTGCATTCCCAGTAAATATCATCAAATTTTTTTTAAACCGCATATCATCCCCAATAAAAAAAGCGCATAACAGCTACAGCTACTACACGCTTTTATAAAAATCTGGCAGGGGAGGCAGGGATCGAACCTGCGAATGTCGGAATCAAAATCCGATGCCTTACCACTTGGCGACTCCCCTAAACATTTAGGTAATAATTATACCTCACTTTACTCAAAAATGCAATTATTTTTTATAATAAAATAATTTATCAGCTTCTCTAAATGACATTATTCATATAATGTTGGGTGATATTTCTTAAAACCAATGAAAGCCCTTTGCCATAATTCCCAACATAAATGCAGTATTCACTCCAATCCACAATAATGTTTGAATTTTAGTATTCATAATTTCTTTTCTGACCCCTTCAATTTCTTTTTGAAGACACGATTTTATTTCAATTGTTTCTCTTTTTACCCCTTCAATCTCTTTTTGAAGTTGTAATTTTGATTCATTAATTTCTTTTTGGATACGTAGTTCCAATCCCAGCATCTCTTTTTTTAATGTCATCTCTAGTTCATTAATATCATGCTTAGTTACCGGATGCCTTAATTGATGATGAATATTTTCCGCAAGATGATTAATCTGTCTTGCTGTGTATTCTGCAAATTCAACATCAATCCCACCTCGTTTTGCGTGATTTACAAATTCTAGAATATCAAATTCCCTCATTGGCATTGCTGACATAATAATTATTTCCTTTTCTGTTATATTTTCCTATGTCGAATTAGCATTGATAATGATATCACAATATAATACCACACTACCATACATAACTACAAAAAAATTGGATTTGTGATTTTACCCACACTGCCGTATCTCACCCAACACATACTCAGTCTGTTTGATTTTGTCATCCATGGTTGGCATATTCACCTGCCATGTTAGTGTGTTTTGTTGTATTTTGCAAGTCTTTAGTTTTTGCATTAGGCTTATAATCTCTGACGGACTAATTTTGGGTTGATCTTTAAAGGTAAGCTTAATGCGTTTACTGTCTATATCCATACGTAAAATATCTAGCCCAATGGTCTGCACTTTCAAATAATAACTATTAATTAAATTTTTAACTGCATCAGTGGGCAATCCATGTTCATTAATAATATCCTGATAAATAAGGTCAATTTCATCCCGTGTATACGCTTTTGATAACCGATGATAATAAGATAACCGCTCATGAATTAAACCACAATATTCATGTGGAATGATACTCGTTACATTTAAGTCCACTTCACAGCTTATTGTCCCCACATCATTCACATTGATATTGTTAGTTTTAAGTTTATTAATTGCATTTTTAAGCATTTTAGTATACAAGCTCATCCCAACATCTTTAATGTCGCCAGATTGTTTATCCCCCAATATCTCCCCAGCTCCGCGAATTTCCAAGTCATGAATGGCAAGGTTAAATCCACCCCCTAGCTCAGAAGTGTTGGTTATAGCATCTAAGCGTTTGGCTGCGTCCCGACTAATATTATCAGGCACCACAAGATAGCAATACGCTTGATGATGAGACCTCCCAACCCGCCCTCTGATTTGATGCAACTGTGCAAGCCCTAGTTTATCAGCTCTATGGATAAAAATCGTGTTAGCATTGGGGATATCCATCCCAGTTTCAATAATCGTGGAGCATAAAAGTAAATTATACTTTTGTAAAATAAAATCACGGATAACATCCTCAAGGTGTGTCTCTTTCATTTGCCCATGGGCAACCCCAATTTGTAGTTCAGGCATTATGGATAATAGTTTTTCATGCACGATATGAATACTTGCAACTTCATTATGTAAAAAAAATACTTGTCCACCACGTCTCATTTCTCGCATGATGGCATCTTTTATTATCTCGTTATCTTCATTACACACTATAGTATTAATTGGTAGCCTCTTTTGTGGTGGAGTGGCAATTATTGAAAAATCACGTATCCCGTCTAATGCCATAGATAAAGTTCTAGGGATTGGGGTTGCGGTCATTGTGAGTATATCCACGTGTGTTTTGATGGAGCGCATTTTTTCTTTTTGCTTTACACCAAACCTATGTTCCTCATCAATAATAACCAGCCCCAAGTTTTTAAATTTAACATCAGGTTGAATTAATCGATGAGTACCAATCAAAATATCCACTCTACCATCTTTTAAAAGACCCAAAGTCGCATCAATATCTTTTTTGCTTTTAAATCTGGATACTTCTTCAATCTGTATCGGAAACCCCACAAACCTATTCACAAAATTTTGATAATGCTGTGTCGCAAGTAACGTGGTAGGGGTAAGGATAGCAACTTGTTTACCATTCATCGCACAGATGAAAGCAGCTCGCATGGCAACTTCAGTCTTACCAAACCCCACGTCTCCACAAATAAGCCTATCCATTGGTTTTTTATTTGTGAGATCTTTTATAATGTCATTAAAAGCTTTTTCTTGGTCAGTGGTTGGTGTATAGCCAAATTGATTAGCAAAGTCCTCATATTCAGGTGGTATGGTGAACACATCCCCCTCAATCATCTCACGCTTAGCGTATAGCTCCAAAAGCTCACTTGCAATATCATCCACGCGTTTTTCTATTTTTTGTTTAGTTTTATTCCATGCCGCACTTCCAAGCTTAGTGGCTGTTGTTTGCGCTTCACTAATAGTATTGTATTTACTAATGAGATTTAAATTTTGAATGGGTACAAATAGCTTAGCGTTATCTTGATATTCAATTTCTATCATATCATGTTCTATATCAGCAATTTTTTGTGTGCTAATTCCAAAATATTTCCCAATACCATGATTGATATGCACCACAAAATCATTAGGCGAGATTTCAGCGATATTACGAATGATTGCATCACACTCAAAAGACTGGTTACTAGCATTTTGTTTACGAATTTTAATAAAATCAGCAGTTTTTTGTAGTTGATTATAATACAAATTATCTTCCACGATAATAGCCACATCACCACAAATAAAACCATGATAAATAATCGCATTCACTAAGTGTAATTGTGGGTATTTTCTTAAATCCATGTACTTATTTAAGGTATTTTTTAATGTTTCCATCCTACCAATGCTATTTACCACCAAATATACTACACCTTTAAAATTATTTAAAAAATCTTCAAATTTCTTAAATGGTGCATCGGTTTTGTTATCCACTTTAATATCTGGGATATGTTTAATCTGTGGTGCGATGTCTCCAGTTTCAGCAATTTCAAATGGATTAAACAAATTAATTTTTTGAAATATCTCAGATACCGGGATAAATACATCATTAGGTGGAAGGCAGGGGTATTGGTAGCTAAACAAGTTATACCGTCTATTTATCTCTTGCCAGTTATGGCTTAGTGTATCGTGTGCATGCTCAAAATAAACCACATTCCAAGTATTATCTATATAATCAAAAATACTTGCCGTATTATCAAAAAATAAGGGCAAATAAAACTCACTCCCAGCAGGAAGCGCATTCATTTCCCTTGTTGTGTTTGTATGGTTATCTCTCATAAACTTTAGTTTAAAATTCTCACGGAATTTTTTAATACCATCAGGAGTGGTGGGGTATTCACGAGCAGGGATAATCTCTACCTTCTCGACATTTGCATATGAAGTACCAGAATTAATATCAATATATCGTAAAGATTCTATCTCATCATCAAAAAGCTCAATCCGAATCAGCTCCTTAAATCCCATGGGGATAATATCAATCACCCCACCTGTTACTCTAAATTCACCAGCCTCATAAACCTTATCAACCATATTATAATCATTATCAATTAGCTGAGACTTTAATTTTGCAATAGACAGCTTGTCCCCAATGTGTAATACTAGCATACGAGATGCAAGGTAACTAACTGGACATAATCTTGTTTGAATGGTGTTAATATTGGTAATAACTATATCCACCTGATGATTAGATATTTGTGATAACGTTAATAGCCTATTTGCAATAACATGCGGTATGGGTGTTACCCTTTCATATGGCAATACTTCAGTATCTGGAAATATTGCGATTTTTTTATCTTGCGCAAAATATCCCAGTTCAGTTATCATCCTATTGACACTGTAAGTGTCATTTACAATCACCAATATCGGTTTTTTTGTGACCGTATGTAGCTTAGCAACGTATAGTGAATCGCTACTTGCTGGGTGTTTTTTTACATTTTCTTTTTTATGTTTATGATTAATTTGAACTGAGTATTTATCAATAATATTATTCAAATTGTAATTTGATGTGACAGATGGCATAGATAATTTAAACCTCTAAGAATATATTTTGTGCGTCCATATTTTAACAAACAATGCTATCCAACATAAAATAATTTTTTGGATTTGTGCTATAATTCTAATAAATAATGTTTATTTAAATAAAGGAATAAAATGCGAATTTGGGTTGATGGTGACGCGTGCCCTGCTCCAGTTAAGCAAATCTTATTCCGAGCCAGCGATCGTACCAAAATTAAATTAATCTTCGTAGCGAATCATTTATCTCACATACCAGTTTCACCCTATATTTCAATTATTGTAGTTGCACACGGTTTTGATGAAGCAGATAAATATATCACTACTCATGCTAATGCTGGAGATTTAGTTATTACTGCTGATATCCCATTAGCCAATGATGTTGTAAATAAGGGGTGCCTAGCGTTAAATCCACGTGGCCTACTTTACACTGAAACAAATATTAAGCAACAGCTAGCAGTTCGTAATTTAATGGCTAATTTACGCGACCAAATGCTAATTTCCGGTGGGCCTGCTAGTTATGGCAAAAATGATTCTCAGGCATTTGCTGATGAGCTTGATAAAATTTTAACTAAATTTAACAAGCTAAAACAATAATTTCCCCACCTCAACCATTAAATCTTAGCGTGTAGGTTAGTTGGATGAATTGTTTACAAAATTTATTTTGCACATATTTGATGGATTATGTTATAATTCAGTATGTAAACTAATATAGTTATACTATACAATAGAATTAAGAACAAATCAGCATTCAGTATTTAGATTAAACCACCACAAGGGCAACCTAAATAATGACCACCAAATACAATAAAGCGTATAAGTTTAGGTTACTACCAAATCAAAAACAGGGAGTATATTTTGCTAAGTTTAAATATAATGAAATAACAAGCACTGTCATTCCCGCCTGCGCGGGAATGACATAAATTGGCACTTTTATAGGTTATGCAAGAAGTCTAATATAAAATTTTTGATAACTTTATTACATAAAAAAGATAGCATCATTTTGCCATAAAAAAAAGGATACAAAATTGCTTAGTCGCTCAATTGCATCAGATGTCACACAGTTTGAAAATTTCATTACCAATATGCTTATTTTATTTGGTGTGGCGGTAATTACATTATTTATATATTATTTTGTCAAGTCTGTTGTCAAGAAATCTCAAAGATCAATTGCTGGATACTCTAAAAACTTACTTGTTAAGACATTTGCCAATAACATACATGGTAATTTATTGGGTAATCTATTTGCAAGTATCACGCTCATTATTGGGGAACAATTTTTACAAATTCATAATAATACAATATTTTCATATTTTGCAATTGTAATTCGTTACTGTTCTTTTTTATATTTATTTATAACAATTTTACTACTCCTCACTCACATTATCGATATTCTACATCGGCACTATGAAATACATTACAACACCAAAAACATTTATTCCATGAAACCATATGTAAATTTAGCTACTGTTATTATGTGGATATTGGGCGTTATGCTTATCATCGCATTTTTTACTAAAACCTCCTTAATCACGATATTTGCAAGTATAGGTGCGGTATCTGCCATTATTTTATTATTATTTAAAGATACACTCTTGGGTATCATATCTAGCATCCAAGCCTCTATATCACATATAGCAACAGTAGGGGAGCGGATAGAAATTGAAAAATATAATTTAGATGGTGAGATTATAGATATATCTATGTCTAGTGTTAAAATGAAAAGTTTTGATAATTTGTTGATTACATTTCCCACATATATGCTGACATCAGAAGTAGTTAAAAACCATCGTTTAATTAAAGTATGCAATTCAA
>CANISK010000059.1 GCA_947470205.1 Neisseriaceae bacterium
CTCCACAAATAAAACCACGTACATTATGAAACCAATGAAAATACCATGGGAGCTTAGCTTTTGACATTGCATTAAAGATCTCTGGCACTCCAGCGAAGTATTTGCATCGCTTTAATAGTAACTGCTTTAATACTTTCTTAAAATCATTTTTTGTGCTAATAGATCTAATTACAACCAAACCACTATTGGTGTAGATTGGCAATATAACAGTAACAGTTAAGGTAAATGCATGAAACATTGGGAGATAACAAATCATACATGCCTGTCCATCTTTTGCTTTCATCACCTTCATAACACCTTCACAATTGGAAAAGATATTTCTAAATGTGAGCATGGCTCCTTTTGGTTTACCAGTGGTGCCAGATGTGTATAAAATAGATGCTATGCCATCCAATGTGCTAGGGTGTGCACCACATTCCACATAATCATTTTTGTCAAATATTTTATCATAATTAATATTTTTCTCATTTTCAATTGAGCTATCATCCACCCATACTATCTGATCAATATTGGTTTTAATTAAGAGATCTTTAGTTTCAGCAAGATATTTACCCGATGAGAATAATAATTTTGCCTGAACATCATTAATGACATATGCCAATTCATCTGATTTAAAGAAATTATTAACTGGTACTGGTATTGCACCAATTTTACTAATGGCAAATATATTCACCACAAATTGCCATGAATTTGACATCACAAGTGCAACTTTATCATTTGGCTTAATGCCAATCGACGAAAGATAATTTGCTATGGTGTCTATATATTTTTTGAATTGTAAATTGGTAATTTTTAAATCTTCTTCGAAGATTATGATTTTATTTGGTTTGTGATTTGCGTTGTGCGTAACGACATCATAGAAACAATTGAATTTGTAGTTCTGCATCTAATCCCCTTTCGTGATAAGTTACAATCGAAGTATTTGGAAGTTTTACTCTTCGAAAATAAGAAATTTATGACGCTATGTAATATAGTATATAAGGAATAAATTTTTTATTTTCAATCACGTCTAGGTTTCAAATACGAAGAGTATATATCTTTTTTAAAGATAATGAATACAATTTAATAATTAAGAAATTGATCAACAAATAAATACATCCGGCGAGAAATAAGCATGGTAATGTGGCATATGTTGCTGAAATTAAAAATTTTGTCACACCCATTAAATCCATTATTGTGATAGTGCTTGCAAGAGAGGTGCTTTTTAAAATAATAGCCACTTCATTGGAGTAAGAAGGTATAGCGATACGTATAAGTCTACTCAAAATTACACTATATATCATTTGTATTTTAGACATCCCAAGAGATAGACATGCGTCAAACTCACCCTGCGGGATTGATTTTACAAGCCCCCTAAATAATACCACACAATATCCACTGGAGTTTAGAGATAAAGCAATCACAGTACACCCAAAGCCACTTTTTAAAAAATGCCATAAGAAACTATTTCGTATACATTCAAATTGAGCGCTTCCATAATAAATAAGGAAAATTTGTACCAATAAAGGAGTGCCCCGGATAATAAATGTATACAACCAGATAATAAAATTTAATGGTTTAAACTTCAAAAAACTAAGGGCGGTTAATACTGATGATAAGAGTAGCCCCATGACAAGAGAACACACCATAAGAGCAATTGTAATAAAAACTCCGTTTAATACAAGTGGTGCGTAATATTTTAATTCATTTAAATCCATGGCGGTACTTATTATAAATGATTTTGAAAATTATTTCAAAAAATGAAGTTAGGATGAGGTACATTAATGCAGAAAGCATATAATAAGTGAATGGCTTAAAGCTTTCATTAGATGCCACTTGTGCACTAAACATGAGATCTTGTAGCCCAATGAGTGCCACCAATGAGCTGTCTTTTAGGGTTACTAAACATAAATTACTGAGTCCCGGTAATGAGTATCTAAAAATTTGTGGTAATAGTATATGAAAAAATGTAAACACAGGAGATAATCCAAGTGCCCTTCCTGAGTCTATCTGTCCATGAGGTATCATTAATATTGCTCCGATAAATACCTGCATAGCATATGCGCCATAGATGAGAGCCAGACCCAATACACCAACTATAAATGGGTTTACTGAAATATTTAAATGTAAAATATTGTTAATAAAGACTGCACCACCAAAATACATGCCAAATATAATAAGTATTTCTGGCATGCCCCTTATTATCGAATTAAATATAACAATGCTATTTTGCAAAATGGACATCTCTTTTTTAAGAGCGCATATCGCCCACAATAAACCTAGCAATACTCCAAATAATATTGATAATATACTGATGCAAATGGTAATTTTTGCACCAGATATCAACTGTAAAATAAACCCATCAATTTGCATTATTTAAAATATCTCTTAGCAATTTTGATGATTTCGCCATTATTCTGTAATTTTTTAATTGCGAAGTTAATTTGGTTGAGATCTTGTATGTTGCCCTTTTTGAGTGCAATGCCGTAACCATTGATTACATATGTTGAATCGATGATATTGTATTCAATAGTCACATATTCATCATCGCCTTTTAATTTTACCCATTGTGTCATTATTGGGGCATCCCCTAATATTGCATCCAACCTCTTGGCTTCAATATCTAAAAAAGCACTTTGAATACTTGCATATGCTTTAATGGTGGATATTTTACCATAAGTGTTTCGTAAAAATTGTTCAAGTAATGTACCTTGTTGTACACCGATTGATTTACCAATAAACCATGCTTGTGCATTAGAAAAGTTATTACGTTTAGGAAGTGCGAAGCTGACCCCATTGGCATAATATGGAATAGAAAAATCCACTACACATGCACGCTCTTTTGTGATATTCATTGCCGATATAATAGCATTAAATTTACCAATATTTAAATTTGGAATGAGGCTATCAAATGGTTGATTAACAAATTCGCATTTTACATGCATATCGTTACAAATAAGACGTGCTATATCTATGTCAAAACCCTCAATGTTGCCGTGTTCATCAACCATCTCAAATGGCGGATAAGTAGCCTCCATGGCAAACTTAAATATACGTTGTGCACCATGGGTAAAATTAAAAACCAATGATAGCAAAAATATGATGGCAAATGAGTTATATTTCATGAAATTTTTACACATTAGTTAAAAAATTTTGTAATTTTTGTGTTTTAGGATGGAACAAAATGTCATGTGCATACCCATTTTCAACAACTTCGCCATGTTCGATAAATATAGCACGATTTGCCACATCTCGTGCAAAATGAATCTCATGAGTGGATACTATCACGGTCATCCCGTCAGATGCTAAGTTTTTGATGATTTTTGATACTTCTTGTGTCATGATTGGGTCTAGAGCTGAGGTTGGCTCATCAAATAATATAATTTCAGGGTGCATCATAAGCGTGCGTGCAATTGCAATTCTTTGTTGTCCACCACCAGATAACTCTGCTGGATAGCCATTGATTTTATCTAATAAACCGAATTTTGCAAGTAAAATTTTTGCCTCAATTATGGCATCTTCTTTGGTTATTTTCAATACATGTATGGGCGCTTTTATGAGATTTTGTAAAATAGTGAGGTGTGGCCATAAATGGAACTGTTGAAATACCATACCGATTTTTTTGCGAATCTCTGTGGGATTGGCAGACTTAATATTTTGTAAATTGCTAAAATCAATTTTAGTGTCATCTAAAATAATACAGCCACTATCGGGGATTTCTAGCAAATTAATGCATTTAAGTAATGTGCTTTTGCCGGAGCCACTTTTACCAATTAATGCCACAATATCTCTTCTATCAACCTGAAGAGATATATTTTTTAAAATCTGGGTTTCCCCAAAAGTTTTGTTTATGTTTTGTAATTCAAATTTCATGGATATAAAAACGCAATTCAATAAAATATATAGGTAATATGTTTACATTTAATTAAAATATGCACCGATTTTAACACATGTATTTTATGGGGTGCATTTATTGTGCGTCTACCCCATGGTAGCCTCCTTAAAATCTAACATATATGATTTTGTACCTATTGCTGAATATCTATAAAATATAAAAAGATTATTTAATTTTGCTCTTACATTTATAAAAGGTATTTCATATGTTAAATTCAAATCATGTAAATAAAGATGTTCGACAAGCACAAGCAATAAGGTGCAAATACTATGATAGGCTATCACGAAATTCCAATTTATTTAATGATAATAATTTAGAAAAAAATCAACTTCCGCAAACTGTTTATACAAAAATTTACGAAATGCATTTTAATAATAAACCAAAAACAATTTATCATGGTTTCGCCCATGCAAATGTTGCCACTATTTTGGGTGCAACAGTTGCCAAATTAATTAAAGACGGAGAACTTTACCCAAAGGAGTTTGAGCAACAATTTTCTAAACATTCTCCTGTTGATAATTTTCTGAAAAATAATTTTATTCAATTAGTTACAATTGCTTTACTGCTTCATGATGGTGGTAGGCTGAATGGGGAAGATGGCCGTGATGATTGGGAAAAAGAAAGCGCAGATAATGTGAATAAGTTTATTTTCGCTCATTTAGAACATGAACAATCTTTATCAGAGAAAGATCGGAAATCTACATTGTTAGAGAAATTAATTACTAATTATCCAGATATGTCAGAAGGAAATAAGCAACCATTTGTTTCATATATCTCAGATGCTGCAAATGAGGGTATATTAAATACAGGGTTAGTGCAATCAATGAGAAAGAATGGCATATTTAATACACTTAGTAAAGATGTGCAAACCAGACTCAATCTAATATAAATGAAGACCGCCTAGTTGGTTGCATGTGTCCATCTTTTACTTATTAGTCGAGTTTTGATTACTTGATAAATCGTTTATTATGTGCATTATGTGTTCAATAATTTAATAGACCTCTTGCATCACCTATGTAAAATTTACTATATGTAAAAAATTTGTCATGCGCTAAGAGGTCTGATGACAAATTTATTTATTGTATGCTGCCATATATAATATAATTCATTATGAGTTGGTTGTTTTATGGAAAAATTGGTGAAATTGTGAGTACTTATGATGCAATTATTATTGGTGCTGGTGCTGCTGGTTTAATGTGTGCGGCAATTGGTGCATCCCGCAATAAAAAAATTCTGCTTGTTGACCATAGCAATAAACTGGCCGAAAAAATCCGCATTTCCGGTGGTGGTAGATGTAACTTTACTAATATTTATACGCATCATGATAAATTTTTGTCTGACACAAATAAGTTTTGCGTTTCTCCTTTATCTCGGTATACTCCCAATCATTTTACTGAATTATTAAACAAATATTCTATTGGTTATCATGAAAAAACTTTAGGGCAATTATTTTGCAATAATAGTTCTGAAGATATAATTAATTTATTAACTTTTTTAACTAATGAACATAAAGTATGCCGTAAAATGGGAGTATCAGTAAACACTATTGAAAAAACTTTATTTGGGTTTAATGTTAGTACAACAATTGGGAATTTTAAAGCCAACTCCTTAGTTATTGCAACAGGTGGACTTGCGATTCCACAAATTGGAGCTACTGGCTTTGGTTATAATGTTGCCAAACAGTTTAATATTAATGTTATTACTCCAAAACCAGCTTTGGTACCATTGGCATTATCACCCAATCAACTACAATATTTATCTCCATTATCAGGTACATCATTTTTGAGCAAAACAGCAATTCAAAAAATCAATTTTCAGGAAAACACACTGATCACTCATCGTGGACTTAGTGGACCTGCTATTCTACAAATTTCATCTTATTGGGACGGTGGAGTGGATATTATTATTGATATGTTGCCAAATCTTGATATTAGAAATGAAATTAATAATCAACGCCCGAGCACTCAACAGCTTGAAAAATTTTTAAGCCAGTACTTCTCACAGCGTTTAGCCAAAAGTATTTGTATGATGATACAAATTAATAAGCAAATTAGTCAGCTATCGAATATTGAGATTAATAAAATTCATGAATTTATTCATAAATTTATTGTAAAACCAACCGGCACATTAGGATTTAAAAAGGCTGAAGTAACTAAAGGAGGGGTTGATTGTAAGGAATTATCCTCTAAAACCATGATGAGCAATAAAATAGAAGGATTATTTTTTATTGGCGAAGTGGTTGATGTTACCGGATGGCTTGGCGGATACAATTTTCAATGGGCGTGGTCATCGTCATTTGTTGCAGCGCAGTATATCTAAAATGCCAGTACATATAGTAAAATTCATCTTTTTTTAAGCTACCACGCTTTTAATAAGAAGGATTTTATATGGACTGGCAAGACAAAATGATAACACTTTTTATGCGAAATGTTAGTAAGTTTCAATTTGTCTGTACTGGTAATATTATAGCGATTCTCGCTCTTGCAACCCTAGATTTTGGTTATATTTTACCTCACACTGCTTAATTTCAATACGATTATACAAAAGATTATTTGCAAATCAAAAACCGCGCCGCAAGCAGCGCGGTATGTTAGAACAGACTATCTCAGTTTAAAATAGTGTCTGCTGTATTTTACTTATATACATTTTTTTGTACTCTTGACCTTGATTCTTTACATATTTTGCGATCATATTCTCATTTCCGTGCTGTCCTACGGTAGAGGCAAAATATCCACTACTCCAAAATTCACCGCCCCATAGTTGTTTCTTTACTTCCGGGCATAATGCGAATACTCGACGAGCAGTTAAGCTTTTTATCATCGTTACTAATTGTGTAACGCTATACGTCGGTACAGCCTGTACTAATAAATGGATATGATCTTTATCAGTGCCAATCTCTATGAACACAATTTCATAGCGTTTTTCCATTTCTAAGCATGTATCTTTTATCACCGTATCTACGGTAGTACTTAGCACCACTCTCCTGTATTTTGTGGGAAATACCAAATGGTATAGTAGTACTGTGACATTATGTTCTTTATGGATGTATTTACCTTTATTCATCCCATAATTATACTAGTGTCGCGGCAAGCCGCGAGGAATTATACCCATTATTCCCACTATAACCACTAGACTTTATTTGTTCCATTTCTTACATACCTCGTTCTTTTAAAATAGACCTCTTGCATAACCTCATAAAATACTAATTCGACATAAGAAATCAATAAATGTTGTCATTCCCGCGTAGGCGGGAATGACATAAATTGGCACTTTTATAGGTTATGCAAGAAGTCTAATGAATAAAAATATATTTTGTTATCACTTAGCCTCTATGGTGCTAAGTTCTAAAATCCATTATAGTGGATTTTTTTTTGGATATCTTAACAACAATTATAAAGAATATGTCGATTCAAATTTGAAGAAAATTTATTCAACTTCGCAAATTGTAACATCAACAAGGCTTATAAAAAATTTTCGGATTTAACTTGACAGCGGGCGTCTAGTTGTGTCATTATACGGCAATAATTATCATTATCAGATAGAGTATCTATTTGCAATAATATAGAGTGAAAATTGATTCTGGATATAGATATCAATGCCAGTAGAAACAGAAAAACCATTGGAATGGCGGAATCCATGAATATAATTGAATTAAAAAATAAAGGCATTACACCCACCAAGCATACAATGGCTCTTTTGGGGTTATTTAATATGCATAAGCACCTAGATGCTAATCAAATTTTTAGTTTACTACAATATAATGGTGTGGAAGTTAGTGTTGCTACTATTTACAGAATTTTAACCAATCTTGAAACAAAGAATGTTATTCAAAAACATAACTTTAATAACGAACAAGCAACTTATGAGCTTGTCATACCAAATGAACACCATGATCACATTATATGTGTATCTTGCAATAAAGTAGTAGAATTCATGGATGACACCATTGAACAGCTTCAAAATAAAATTGCACTTGAAAATAATTTTCACATTCTTCATCATTCGCTGAATATTTACGGGATATGTACCGATTGTGATGTACGTAACGACACTTATCAACTTTAGAGCTAAGCTATACTCGAACCTATATTTCGCATGTCTAACCTCGAATTTATTTAAATTAAAAATCTTCACTTTTTTAAAATTATTTCATTATCTGTTATCCCGTCAAATTAAATTGCCACCAATTATTTTGTAAGTTAGAATACACCTGTATTGGTACTTTCAATA
>CANISK010000060.1 GCA_947470205.1 Neisseriaceae bacterium
ATAAAACCAATAACACTCAATCGCCATGGCTAGTTTATAATGTTTCTATTGAAAATGTAAGCTTGGTTGGAACATATCGAAATCAATTTAATGAAATTATACAAAATAATAAAATTGATGGACTAATTAAACAATTGTCAGACAAAGTGGCAAGTTTAGAAAAAACCAAAACAAAATAATATAATCTAAGCATTTATTGATCTTACAGTGATATCACTTATTATGCACATACTTTCTAGAATTACCATATTATTTATTATCTTGATTACTCAAGTATCATGCAATGGACATACAGATAATAATCAACCACCAATAAATAATCTAGTTAAACTTATTGATTATAATTTTATTAACAAAAAAATGGCTAGAGTTACATTATTAGCACCACAAAAACATCAGTTACGATCTAATGGTAGCATGACTGCAGGTGTTGATGATATATTGGATATTGGTGCATTGGCCTATCCAGCTCTTGGTCCATTGGCATCTATAGGTGATTGGTTAAACAATACTACAACGGTAAACGGTTTCACTCAAACAATAAATAGCATGATGGGTGAAATACAAAATCTACAATCTCAAATTACCACACTACAAACAGCGGTAAATTTTTTAAATTCAGATTTTATGAATTATGTTCGGGCTCAAACAGATGAAGAGGCAACTGCAGCTTACAATGATTTTATGAATTCTATTGGCGCCATAACCAACCAGTCCACTGGTATATATTATATATTTTTGGCCAACACTGGTATTACTAATTTTAACGAACCAGTGAATTATACAAATTTAGTTAGTAATATTCCCCGTATAGATACAGCATTATCTGGACAAAGCGGATTTTTCACCACAAGTGTAAATAATATTTCTGACTCACAGTTACCAGCAAACGCTACAACTCCAGTTTATAAATCTGTAGAAACCATTACTGGTTCAACTTTAGAGGTATTGTATCAACATATGCAAAGTTATCTATATATTAATTTACCAGAATTTCCTAACCAAACAAGCAATATAGCACCGATGATAGAATCTTATAATAATCAAATTATGTATATTTATCAAATTGCCGCCCAAACATTACAAACAGCGTATTTGGTGGATGCTGGTATTAACCAAATTAATTATTGGCAGATGCGTTTAAACCCAAGTGGGCAATCACTTAATCAATTAGAAACCAATAATAATGTATTTTATCATTACACTGGATTGCCACTTGCTAATGAGCAAACAGCATATACAAATGCGCAAACACAACTAGCTTATCTTTATGCGGCAAGATTTAACAATTTATATAGCACTACCTTAAAATATATAGTATCTGATCAGCCGTTTAATAATTTTATTTATCCATCGGCTAAAACTGGTAATCAGGAAATTGATGAATTTTTAGCCAATTATTCTTATGCAAATAATGTAAAATCAACCATCCCCAGTACTAATATGCAAGGTAGCACCGGGGCGCAAAATTTTCCCACCATTAATAACAACGGTAGTAATACAAGCACAACGGGTTTTATTTTTTACATGTACGATGGATTAAATCAATATACACAATGCCAAAATGCATTTTTAACTAATAACCAATTTTCCTCAACTAACTGTCCATCTATATTTTCTGGTTATCCAATAGCTTCCAGTCCTGGGTTTTATGATGGACATCAATTACAAGTATGGTTTATGCCCATTAGCACCAATAAACCAGTATTATCAGTACTCACCAACTTAGCCAGTCGTTGCAGTCTTTCTAATCAGACATGGAATGTAAAGTTTGCTTATGTTGCTTTTAACAATACTGCAGGATTTAGCTGTACAGTAATGCAAAATAATTTAAACACGTCCCCCAATCCAGCATTTATGCCTAATTGGTACTATAGTGCAAGCTCATCAGATCCACACAATACATTTACATGGCAAACTAGAGGTGTTAATTATGAGTGGGTGCTTGGTGGTTCTGGAAGTCCCGAGTTAAACAATGGACAAATAACCCTAGAAACGGCACAAACAGTTACTAATAGCAATTTTAGTTTTGGTATTAATTTTGCCAATTATTCTTCAGCTTTAATATTTCAGCCCAATATCAATGTTAGGGGCGGGATGGCTAACGTTAATTTTCCATTTTATTGCCCAACAATAGATCCTTTATGCTTCCCTTATAGTGGCAATCAGGGTGCTGGTATTTGTTTTGGTGGTCAATATATAACAATTTATCAAAATGGTGAGTTAAATAATATAGGATTTATACAAAATAATGGTTCATGTTAAATAATAATTTAGATATTAAAAGAAATAATATGGAATATAATTTAAACAATATACTCACCATGCACTTCGTCAGCTGTGAGTTTAAAAAAATTCACAGCTTATTTAAATCAAAATTAAATTCTCATATAAATAATTTTGTTATCGATCTACAAAATATTATCACCATTGACTCCTCTGGAATTGCGTTATTAGTCGAAATACCCAATATTGCAAAAAGATACAATAAACAAATTAAATATATAAATCATACTCAGGATATCCACACTCTTTGCAAAATATACTCAATTAAAATAGAGGCGTAAGTTGCCACTTATTATAAAAATTATCCCACGGATTAAACAACAAATCAAAAAAATTTATTATATTATAATTTTTATCTGTTGTGTATCCGTAATATGTGCCAATAATACCAATGACCCATATGAAACATATAACAGAAAAATGTTTCATATAAATGTGCAGATAGATAAATATGCGATACGCCCCACTACCGTTTGGTATATAAATAATATGCCAGACCCAGTACAAGATGGTACTAGTAATTTTTTTGATAATTTACAAGATTTTGTAACTCTTGGTAATGATATATTGCAGCTAAGAGGCATAGAAACCATGCAAACAACAATGAGGGTATCTATAAATTCTGTAATTGGTCTTGTAGGTCTTATTGATGTTGCCGCTAGTCTTGGACTTCCATCACATAAAAACACCTTTGGTAATACTATGAGAAGATACGGATGGGAGAATTCTGATTATTTCATGATTCCCATCCTTGGTCCGTCTACCATAAGAGATACCATCGGGCTCGTTCCAGATATTTATTTTAATCCAACTTGGTATGTGCTTCGCAATAATGTATATATTTCAATTGGGTTATTTGTAATCGATGGGATTGATATGCGCGCAAAATACTTAGACACTGATAAGCTATTACTTACATCACTAGACCAGTATGCCACTGTACGAGATTTTTATTTACAATCTAAAAATCAAACCTCAGCACCAAAAGCTCCTGATGTGAGTATTGATGATATTATTGATGGTAAATAATTCAATAACTAATTCAAATTAGCTAGTAGCTACGCATACGCTCCACCTATATCAATCTAAAGTATTCCACTCTCGTTTGGTATTGATTAAAATATGATAAACTAACACATGTATAGCCAAATTTAATTTATTTTATAGGATAAACCACTTATGTTAAATTCCAAATCATTATATAGACGTATTTTAATTAAACTCTCTGGTGAGGCTTTAATGGGAGATGGTGTTGAATTATTTGATTCTAACGCTGTAACTGGCATTATGCAACAAATTAAAGACGTTGTAGATTGTGGAATTGGCATTGGTATTGTAATTGGTGGGGGAAATATTATACGCGGCAATGAAGCGGATAAACTAAAACTCGATCGGATTAATGTTGACTATATGGGTATGCTGTCTACCATTATTAATGCCATCGCTCTTAAAGATTTTTTATCACAGGTGGATATTGGGGCGGTTATTTACTCGTCTATTGGCATGGGTAATGTGATAAAATCCTACAATCGAGAGGATGCATTAAAAGACCTAAATAATGATAATGTTGTAATATTCGCCGGAGGAACTGGCAATCCATTATTTACCACTGATAGCGCTGCAGCACTTCGTGCCATTGAAATAAATGCTGACCTTATCATAAAAGCCACTAAAGTTGACGGTGTATATGATAGTGACCCAAAAATGAATCCATCCGCAAAGAAATATAATCACCTAAGTTTCCTAGATGCAATTAATAAAAACCTCAAGATAATGGATTTAACCGCTTTTGATTTATGTAAAAATCATGGTATTGATATCCATGTGTGTAATATCTTCACTCCAAATACACTCAAAGATGTGATATATGGTGAACCGATTGGCACTTTAATATACTCTTCGTCTTTGAAACCTGGATGTTGTTGAAAATAAAAAATTTATTCCCTATATACTACATTAAACCCTAATTTTATAAAAAATAAATAATACTATGTCTAATTTACAAAATACTAATAAAATATTGATTATCGATTTTGGTTCTCAATTGACACAATTAATCGCAAGACGTGTGCGTCAATTACAGGTGTACTGTGAAGTGTTACCTTATGACGTGACTTCAGAAGATATTACACGATTTAATCCTCAGGGAGTGATATTATCCGGAGGGCCAAACTCTACATATGAAGATGATACCCCAAAAGCACCTGAAGTGATTTTTACTCTAAATGTGCCAATTCTTGGGATATGCTATGGAATGCAAACTATGGCACTACAAATGGGTGGGATGGTAACCAATTCACCTGATCGTGAATTTGGTTTTGCGAAGATTTATAATATCACTTCTCAATTATTTGATGGTATTAATCATGACGATAATAGCACCAATGATATAAATGATGTTTCACGATACATGAATGTGTGGATGAGCCATGGAGACAAAGTTACCGCTATTCCATATGGTTTTGAGGTGATAGGAAGCACATCGTCGTGCCCTGTTGCTGCTATGGTGAATCATGATAAAAAATATTATGGCGTACAGTTCCACCCAGAAGTTACACATACACAAGATGGAATACGTTTACTACAAAATTTTGTATGTGGAATTTGTAAAATTACACCATCTTGGAATATGCCAAATTTTCTAAATAACACAGTAGCGCAAATCAAAAAAACCGTGGGCAATGAACATGTAATCTTAGCACTTTCTGGTGGAGTGGATAGTTCTGTTGCTGCAGCTCTTATTGATCGGGCTATTGGTAAAAATTTGACTTGTATTTTTGTCGATACTGGACTGTTGAGATATAACGAAGCGCTGGATGTTATGAGGGCTTATCGGGAGAATTTGGGGCTGAATATCATAAAAATAGATGCAAGCGCAAGATTCTATGATGCATTGTCTGGGGTTACTGAACCTGAAGCTAAAAGAAAAATTATTGGAAAATTGTTTATTGATATTTTTGAGGAAGAGGCGCACAAAATCACATCGGCTAAATTTTTAGCCCAAGGTACTATATATCCAGATGTGATAGAATCTGCCAAAAATAGTAAGTCTTCACATAATATCAAGTCCCATCACAATGTGGGGGGATTACCTGACACTCTAAAGCTTGCCCTGCTTGAGCCACTGCGTGAGCTATTTAAGGATGAAGTGAGAAATCTTGGTATGGAGCTTGGGTTGCCTCATCATATGGTATATCGCCATCCATTTCCAGGCCCCGGCCTTGCACTTCGGATAATTGGAGAGATAAAAACTGAATATGTGAAGTTATTACAATTAGCTGATAAGATATTTATCGAAGAACTAAGGAAGAATGGATATTATGACAAGGTATCTCAGGCTTTTGCGGTGTTTTTACCTATTAAAACAGTGGGTGTTATGGGGGATTCTAGAACTTATGACTATGTAATTGCACTTCGTTCGGTGAATACTAGTGACTTCATGACAGCGAACTCATCTGAGCTTCCATTTAGCTTACTTACAAACATTGCAAACCGAATCACCAATGAAATTAAAGGGGTTAGCCGTGTGGTTTATGATATTAGTAGCAAACCACCAGCAACTATTGAATGGGAGTAATGCTTAATAGAAACAAAACACTGTCATCGAATGCGGGGATCTAGTATAACGTTATAGGGCTTGGATTCCCGCATGCAATGGGAATGACAATGGTTAGAAGTGGTCCATTTTAGTTAAAAGTTTCATAATCACTTCTGCCAATTTTATTTTACTCATGGTTGGGAGCTTGGTTTGACTTAAGTCTTTTTTTATTATGGTAGCCTGATTATTTTCATTACCAAATACTCCACAAGATATATCATTGGCAATAATCATATCCAAGTTTTTTGCTTGTAGCTTAATAATTGCATACGAAATTAAATTTTCAGTCTCAGCTGCAAACCCCACCACCAATAAATTTGGATATCTTTGTTTTACACTTTTAATAATATCTTCATTCTGCACCAACTCCAGTATGATACTCTCTGATTGTTTTTTAATTTTTTGTGAGCTTATTTCTTTTGGTTTATAATCACAAACTGCGGCACAGCCAATAAAAATATCTGCAGTCTCACTTTCTCTTATTGCTGCAGTATACATTTCATCTGCAGTTTCTACTTTAATTATAGTTACGTTGGATGGTATTGGTGGTTCTTGATCAGTTTTCCCACAGATATATATCACCTTAAGGCCAAAATTATGTGCAGTCATAACTAATGCATTAGCCATTTTGCCAGAGCTCCGATTACCAATATATCTCACTGGGTCTATCGGCTCTATCGTACTACCACCAGTTATTACTATTTTTTTACCATTTAAAACAGTATTGATCTTTAATTGATTATTGATATTTAATAATATCTCGTCTACCTCTATCATTCTACCAGATCCATTATCACCACAAGCTTGCACGCCAGAGCTTGGCCCCCAAAATATATGGCCAAGGTTGTTTAATTTGGTGATGTTAATTTGAGTAAGTGGGTTATTCCACATGGCCTGATTCATCGCAGGCACAAAAAATATTCTTGAATCATACGCCATAATTGTTGAAGTCAATAGATTATCCGCCATACCAGATGCCACTTTTGCTAAAGTATTTGCAGTTGTAGGTACAATGATAATACAATCTGCCCACTTAGCTAAATTAATATGCTCCATAACATCATTATACTTATAACTTGGCAATGCATCATCCATGTAAACATCTGCGCCCATGCTAGATAATGATAACGGAGTCACAAAATTTAATCCATCTTTAGTGACAATCACCCTACACTGATAATTTAACTGTGTTAGCCTGTGAACTAAATCGAGCACCTTAATGGCTGCTATACTACCGGTTACTCCAAGTAAGATTTTCATTGTTATTTTATGTGCTCCATATTAAATTATTTTGTATTATTTTTAAGAATATAACCCAAATTCAAATCCAAATCCAAATCCTGCAGCATTATGAGGATGAGGATGAGTATGATCTGTATTCTGCATATTATGAAAATCCTTTTTATTATAAATTCTATGTTTAGGTAATTCCTCTAATGATGCACGGTTTGGTTGAGAATTAACCATTCCGGATTGCAATAACTCTTGATTCAACAAAAAATGCAGGAATGAATCAGTGTTTTTTTGATCTAAATGATAAGGTTGTTGAAATTCCAGCGGTTCCTTGGTGAGTGGATTAAATTTGTAATCATGTTCATTCTTATCATATAAGTCGACCAGAACACCCTCCTCAAGGGGTCTAGTCATCACAATATAATCATTTAATTTTGTGTCTGTTGTTGTGATGAAAAAATTATCCAGGTTTACCAACGAATATAAGCTAATCCGTATTCCTTGATCCTTAAATACAAGGGTAATCTCTTCATCTTTTTTATCAATAGCATCTGATTGAGTATAGTATATCATTTCCCCTATAGAATTAACAAAATTCAACCTCTTATTTGCTTCGTCATACATAACATTTAGATTCATTTTCTCAATCTTGCTCTCTTGGATAATAATAGATTTATTTTTATTCACGTTTGTAAGCAATTTTTTATATTCATTAATAAATTTTATGCCTTC
>CANISK010000061.1 GCA_947470205.1 Neisseriaceae bacterium
ACTTGGCTCTGGTGGTTTACGAGTAGGGCAAGCTGGTGAATTTGATTATTCTGGTTCACAGGCGATTAAAGCCTTCAAAGAGGAGGGGATTAGGACTGTTTTGGTAAATCCAAATATAGCAACTGTGCAGACTGATAAATCCATGGCGGATGAGATATATTTCTTTCCGCTTGAGTTACAATACGTAGAACAAATCATCATAAAAGAAAATATAGACGCGATAGCTCTTGGCTTTGGCGGACAAACAGCATTAAATCTTGGCTTGGAGCTTTATAAAACTGGGGTATTGGATAAATATAGCGTACAAGTTTTAGGGTCATCCATAGATACTATAGAGAAAACAGAAGATAGGGGTATCTTTAGAGATACATTAAATGAATATTCAATCAAAACCCCAATTAGTAAACTCGTAACTACCGTAAGTGACGCCATTATCGCTGCTCGTGAAATCATATATCCTGTTATGATACGTTCAGGTTTTTCACTAGGTGGGCTTGGAAGCTCTAGAGTGGATGATGAAATAACCTTAAGAGAAAAGGTTGCAATTGCATTATCTAGCGCACCGCAAATACTAGTTGAAGAATACTTAGTGGGATGGAAAGAGTTTGAATATGAAATCGTCAGAGATATGGCGGATAATAAACTCACTATCTGCAATATGGAAAACTTAGATCCAATGGGTGTACACACGGGGGAGAGTATAGTAATTGCCCCAGCTCAAACTCTAAACGACCAAGAACACCAAAAATTAAGAAACATAGCACTACAATGTGCCACTATTTTTAATATCATAGGTGAGTGCAATATCCAGTTTGCTACCAATCCAGACGATGGTGACTATAGAGTGATAGAGATGAACCCACGTTTATCACGCTCTAGTGCACTAGCCTCAAAAGCTACTGGGTACCCATTAGCATTTATTGCTGCTAAAATTTGTCTAGGGTATAAATTACATGAATTAAAGAACCAAATCACAAAAAAAACTACCGCTTTTTTTGAACCAGCACTAGATTACGTAGTGGTTAAAATTCCTCGTTGGGATACCCACAAGCTCCAACTTGCAGAACGCACAATAGGCACGGAAATGAAAAGCGTTGGGGAGGCGATGGGGATAGGTAGAACGTTCCCTGAGGCGCTACAAAAAGCGATACAGATGTTAAATATCGGGGCTACTGGATTATATGACTATCCATGGGGTATAAAAGATATTAAGTGTGAGATCGAATTTGCAACCGATAGACGTATTTTTGCATTATTCAAGTGGTTTATGACTGGTGGTAGTGTTAGTGAGGCTCGTAGGTTATCCAAGATAGACTATTGGTTTTTATCCCAAATTGAAGAAATCGCGTTATATACTCGCGTGTTACAAAATAATGACCTCACAAAGGATATATTACAAAAAGCTAAACAATACGGCTTTAGTGATATCACAATCGCTAAAATCAAAAATACCACAGAAAATCAAATACGACTAATGCGTATTGAACGTGGTATCACCCCAAAGGTCAAACAAATTGATACCTTAGCCGGTGAATTTGATGCTAAGACAAATTACCTATATATGACCTACCATGGAGACACGCATGATATTGATAACACTATAGATGACATATCACAAAATAGTCTATGTATTATCGGGTCTGGACCATATTCAATAGGTTCTTCGGTGGAATTTGACTGGTGTACGGTAAACTTAGCGCGTCAGTTTAGAGCTAAAAAATACCAAGTTATTATAATAAACTCCAACCCAGAAACAGTATCCACAGATTACGATGAATCCGACAAATTATATTTTGAGCCATTGAGTTTTGAGCGAGTATCAGATATATTAGATTTTGAGCGCCCATATGGTGTGTGTGTGAGTGTTGGAGGGCAGGCGGCAAATAATCTAGCTGTTCCATTGTATAAAGCCAAATACCACATTCTTGGCACTTCTCCTGAAAATATAGACATGGCAGAAAACCGTGAGCTATTTTCAACTTTATTGACCACAAACAACATAGACCAACCGCGTTGGGTAAAAGCACAAAATTTAACTGACGCTCGTGAATTTATAAAAAAAGTAGGCTTACCCGTGATTATCCGCCCTTCATATGTGTTATCAGGCAGTGCTATGAAGGTGGTATTTAATGAGCAAAAACTTGAAGAGTACTTAAAAGAAGCTTTTTTAATCTCCAAAGACCATCCGGTTGTGATATCCGAATTTATTGAAAATGCAAAAGAGCTTGAAATAGATGGAGTGGCACATAATGGTAAAATTATTATCCATTCTATTAGTGAACACATAGAAAACGCAGGGGTACACTCGGGAGATGCCACAATCATATTCCCACCTGAAAGGTTATATTTAAAAACTGTGTTAAAATCAAAAGAAATTGCAGATAAAATTGTTGAGAGTTTACAAATTAGCGGCCCGTTTAATATGCAATTTATTGCCAAACACAACGAAATCAAAGTTATTGAGTGCAATGTACGAGCATCTAGATCATTTCCATTTATATCCAAAGTGACTAATCAGGATTATATAGAAATAACTGCGAACGTGTTATTAAATACCCCACCAAATAAAACTTATAATACTTTAGATACCAAAGTTATTGGCATTAAGTCCCCAGTGTTTTCATATAATCGGTTCAAAGGTTCAGACCCAGTGGCACATGTTGAGATGTCTTCCACCGGAGAGGTTGCCTGTATTGGACATGATATATTAGAAACTTTTTATTTATCATGGCTTGCAACTGGGGTAAAATTACATGGACAAAAAATATTATTGGAGATTCATGAGAGATTTATTGATAAATTATTGCCAATTATAACTGCGCTAGATAAAAAAGGCTGGAGCTTTATGGCAACTGAAACCACGCACGATTTTTTAGTGAATCATGGCATACAGTCCAGGTGCGTATTTAAAATTTCAGAACAAGTAGAGCCGAATATTCAAAGGATAATAAGCAATAAAGATGTTGATTTGATTATAAATTTACCGTATGATGCATTTAGCGCACACACAGATAATGACGGTTTTTTGATACGCCGTCTCGCGATAGATTATAATATACCTCTCATCACAAATTTTCATTTAACGGAAATATTGTTGGAGAGCTTAGTGATGCATTATGAATCTAAAAACTTAATGGTGAAGTCTTATAGTCAACTAATGATGAGATAAAACCCCTTTAGTCTTTGAATTTTTTACGTTACTTAGTTACATATAATAAAAGGAAAAAATGAGAAAAAAAACAGTTAAAGCCAATAAATATGGCATTGATGCCACCATGATTCATGATGACGCATTGCAGATTATCAAAAAATTACAAAATAATGGTTTTGATGGGTGCATTGTGGGGGGTGGGGTGCGAGATTTAATTCTCCACAAGACTCCAAAAGACTTTGATGTGGTGACTAATGCAACGCCTGAGGATGTAAGAAAAGTCTTTAGACGTAATTCCATAATTATTGGCAAACGATTTAAAATAGTGCATATAATATGCAATCATTTAAACTACGACAAATTAATCAATAATAGACCAATTAATGAAAGACATGTTATTGAGGTGTCTACTTATCGTAGCAATGTAGTACATAAACATGCCATAAGTAAACTTGGTAGGATTATGGTAGATAACAACTACGGTACGCAAAAAGATGATGCGTTTCGGCGTGATTTTACCGTGAATGCATTATATTACGACCCCATAAAAGAAGTGATAATTGACTACACGGACGGCATTACAGACATCACAAATAACACCCTTAGAATGATTGGAGATGTTAAAGCTCGTTATATTGAAGATCCGGTGCGTATTTTGCGTGCAATTAGACTTTCAATTAAAACTGGTCTTAATATTGAAGCAGATACGTTGCACCACATTGACACGCAAAAAAAATTGCTTCTTAATGAAAATAGCGGTAGGTTGTTTGAAGAAATGCTCAAAATTCTACTATCTGGTTACTCTATAGAGTGTATACAATACTTTCAACAAATGAAGTTCCCTAGGGGGGTTTTCGTATTATTTGATAAGCTTTTTTTGCGAGACACCATGGATGAGTTTGCATTAAAAGTGCTCAAAAAAACCGATGACAGAATAAAAGAAACCGGGAATGTATCTGTGGCATTTATATTAGCGGGTTTGTTATGGAATAATGTATATGATAAATGGCAAACGCTACTTCTAGAGGGTGGTTCACCCATTGGTGCAATGCATGAGGCAATAGATGCAGTCCGAGACTATGGAAGACAAATTGGAATTAATCAAAACATCTATGGGATGATGAGTGAAACATGGATGATGCAATTAGAATTTGATTACCCAATAGTCAATAAAATTTATAATATAAGCAACACCTCAAAAACTAGACAAGGTTTATATTTGTATAATATTCGTATGGAGTGTGGTGGGGTAGACCTCAAACTAAACAACTGGTGGAATGAATTTTTTCAATTATTAAACAATGGTGATGATGCACAAAAAAATATACATATTGATATACTGCAAAAAATATGCAATATTGATACAAAAAATACATCAAAAAATAAAAAACGCAAGAAAAAAATTAATCATACGCATAAGGAATAATTTTTGAGATTCAACATGGTGCAAAATCTAAAAATGATGCAAAAATGATCATTACACGGATACTTATGAGACATTGGTATACCAAAACAAATCCAATACTCACATTTTTTTTATTCCCATTATCTTACTTATTTCGTCTTATAGTGGGCATTCGCCACTATTTATATCAACACAATATTCTAAAAAAATACTCCGTGCCAGTTCCAGTGATTATTGTCGGTAATATTACTGTAGGAGGGGTTGGCAAAACTCCATTTTCCATACATCTAGCAAAACAATTTATAAATAATAATATAAATGTCGGGGTGGTACTTCGTGGATACAAGGGGAGTAATGAAAATTATACTACGGTAGTTGATAAAAATTCCACAAGTGAAATGGTGGGGGATGAGGCGATGCTCTACATGAAAGCTGGTATACCGGTTGTTATAGGGCGAAATCGTTATTTAGCGGCTAAAAGATTACTTTTAGAGTATCCCAATACAAAGTTTATAATTAGTGATGATGGATTGCAACACTACAAACTCAAAAGAGATTATGAGATTATAGTTGTAGATGGCGCCAACACACTGGGAAATGGCTACATGCTACCCATGGGCCCTTGCAGGGAACCTCAAAGCCGTCTCTTAACAGCGGATGCAATCATCTTAACCAACATAGACAATAATCCAAATGAAATCAATAACTTCAAAAACAAATATAACATTCCGTCACAAATCCCAATACTACAACAAAAAACCATCCTTAAAAGAATATACAATCCAATATCAGACAAAGTTATACCTATACAAGAACTACAAAGCGCAACAACACATAAAATAGTTGCAATGACTGGAATTGGTAACCCAGATAAATTTTTTAATTTTATAAATTCATTGGATATTAAATTGTACAAAACATATCAATACCCAGATCATCATTATTTTAAACCAGAAGATATTCCGGTGGATTGTGATATTATATTAGTAACCAGTAAAGATTATGTAAAACTACAACAATATCAAAATAGTAAAATATTGGTAGTGGATATCGATATTGATATACAGCCCGTTAGTTAATTTTAATCCATGACACAAAAAATTTGTCACTATAATATTAAAATTTACTAATAATCGCCACCAACTCCTTGGAAGGAAGACAAATGAAACCAACAATTTATTTAATAATGGGATTATTGTTAATTACCATTGGTAATGTAAACTATGTTTTTGCAAATAATGAATGTGCAGATATCATGAAGACATCTTTGGATAAATGTCAATTAATATACAAGGATGATGCTCTAACAAGTTGCAGTATCGGTGTTATGCATGTTGATGGAAAATGTAATACGGATCCAACCACAAAATGTGATAGTTATGACCAGGGTGCTGATGCATACTGTAAAAATTCTAGCGATATACCAGACAGCGCAGCTTGTGTATTTGGAATAAATACATCAATTAACGTCTGTATGAATCTTGCACGAAAACAGATCTGTAACCCCATCAATGATAAATCTTTGGATAAATGTCAATCAAAATACATGGGTGATGAGAATAAAAGGGTAAGTTGCACTACGGGTGTTATGCATGTTGTGGGAATATGTAATATGGATCCAACCACAAAATGTGATAGTTATGACCATGGTGCTGACACATACTGTAAGAATAATTTTAAAACAACACCAGAGATCAATGCTTGTATTGATGGAATAAATATATCAGTTAACTCCTGTAAAGAATGATAAAACAACTTTACACATATCCAAATCAACTTTTTACAAACTTTTCCCAATTCACTATTATACTGATAATAGTGAATTGGATTAGTTTTAAATCTTAGTATCTCTTAGTACCTATATCAATCTTAATAATCTTGTATGTTATAATTTACTCTTCAATTAATTACATGAGCGCGATGAAATGATTTTTATCTAAAGGAGATTGGAAGTGAACTTAAATCTATCAATTAACGCACTTAAGAAATATTTAAATATACTTACTACATCAGTTATGCCAGTTATTGCCATAACACTGCACGGGTGTGCAGCTGGCACTACTGCCACGAACGTATATGCCTATATATCAGATTTTGGTGGCAATAGACTATTAAAATGCCTGGTGAATGTAAATAATGGACAGTTAGCAAACTGCCAATATGTAAATCAGCCAAATAGTTTAAATCAACCTACCGGTGTTGCCGTGAATAACGGATATTTATATGTTAATAATTCTGCATTCAATACCAGCAACCCAGTTAGTAGCACTGCTAAATGTATTATAAATGGCGGAATTTCCACCCTTAGCGACTGTATTTATTACACTATTGGCATAGTAAATCCCATTGGATTTACTATCAGCACCATCAATGGCAACACCTATGCTTATATTGCTAATTATGATAGCAGCACAAGCTCTCATGCTAAACCTGGAAGTGTTACAAAATGTCGTGTGAACTCATCAGATGGTGTTTTAAATAATTGCAGCACTATGTCAGCATCTAGTATATCCCTGCAAAATAACCCAACACCAGAAGTGGTTACCATTAATACTAACGCTAGTAATGGTCCAGTTGCTTATATTACAGATCAACAAAATGCCGGTTATTCATTTTGTAATGTAAATGAAATTGATGGTAGTTTCAGAAGTTGTTCCTTTAATACTTTAGCCAATTCAGGGGTTGATAGCATAACACCAATAGGCCCAAGGCAAATGACAATTATTGGCAATTATGCATATTTTGCTCTCTCAGGTAACACAGGAGGTCAAACTACTCAATATGCTTCCGGTTACACACGATGCAGTGTTAATGGAGTAGATGGTAGTTTAAGCGGTTGTTCAAGTCAGCAAACTGCACCTGGTCAATTAAACAGCCCAACTGGTATTGCCTATAATAACGGATATGTATATATTACAAATGAAAATGGTGTTCCTGATACATCTATTGGGTATAGTTACACCATGTGTAATGTAAATGAGGCTGGTTTATTGGCGAATTGTAGCAACCAAGTTCCACAGGGAATTGCACAGGTAAATTATGGAGATGCCGGTGTTTATCTTACTTACATCACATTTAATAATCAATAATCAATAATCATTTTTATTGCCTAGTTTTGTTTTATCAACTAGGCAATTTATTAACATTAATTTAATGAAAAATACTTCATAAATGAGATAAGCATATCCACCCCAGCCTCTGGCATTGCGTTATAGAGGCTTGCGCGCGCTCCACCTATGCTTATATGTCCGTTTAAGTATTTTAAATTATA
>CANISK010000062.1 GCA_947470205.1 Neisseriaceae bacterium
ATTGAAAGTACCAATACAGGTGTATTCTAACTTACAAAATAATTGGTGGCAATTTAATTTGACGGGATAACAGATAATGAAATAATTTTAAAAAAGTGAAGATTTTTAATTTAAATAAATTCGAGGTTAGACATGCGAAATATAGGTTAGAAACCAAGAATATAAAACAATACAATGAATATACTAATGATGTGGATCGTGAAGTTGTAAATAATCTAATTATGTTCATACCAGCATTTTTAGTTTTCTATCTCATTACTACGTGTATCTTTCTATTAAACCCAAAATATGAATCACGCACTATTGAAGATATTGTAAAAACTGAAAGCCATAAAACACTTTCCGCTGTGGTTTTCATATTGATGTATGTGGGAATTATGGCAAGTGGTTCAATAAAGAAATTATATTACAATATGCAAAGATCAAAAATAACCAATTTAATTTCACAATTAAATGCAGTGGCTGGTGATCATATAGAATATATAAAAAATGATTCAAAGAAGCTACAATTAATCAATAACAATAATGCAAAAAATCAAACTGACAATTTCGATAAAACATTAATTATAATGATGTTAATTATTTTTAATTCCTTTGATGAATCAAATAAAAAAACAATTCATAATTCACAAATACCTAAAGAGATAAAAAATTTAAAACAAAACGAGGTTTATTTTTCCGAAAATCAAGAAAATCAACGAACTATCACGTTAATGATCAATGGCAAGCCAATAAACTATCAAACCACAGTAGATGGTAATACTCTTGTAATAAAAAAACTAGGTATAAAGTGTATTGTGGTAGATGAATATTTTCTTGTAATTTCTGACAAAGCTTTTACTCTAAAAAATGTCGTTGTTGTTGACGACAACCCCAAAAGTTTAGATAATAATAATAAAGTATATTATTTATTTGATAATAAAGCTTTGACGACGTGGTTAAAAACAAAAAAAATCAATCCATTCACAAATATACCAAATGATGCAAGTAAAAATGTGGATATAGAAACATTTATTAAAAACCTCCCTGTACGTTTTTTTACCAATGATGATAATTAAGCAACGTCACTTCTCCAGGGAATCTTTCCAATGGAATTGAATGATAAAGATAGCGGTAGTGACGAAGAAAATTAAACCACAATATTGATGATTTTATTTGGAACGATGATAATTTTTTTAATCTGTCCATCGCCAATAATTTTTTTAATATTGTGGTTATCTAATGCCATTTTTTCCAGTTCTTCTTTGGGGGTATTTTGCGCTACTATGAGTTTCGCGCGTAACTTACCGTTTACTTGCACAATTATCTCTACATTCTCATGTTCTAGTAATGTATCATCTGGTTTTGGCCAAGATACATCACTTAGGGTCACTTGTGGGCATAGGTAGGAAATTAGCTCTTCAGATAAATGAGGGGTGATTGGGGATAACATAATCACGATATTTTTTAAGATGTATTGTCTACACTTAACCCCATTTGTGTCTATAAATGCAACTTTTTGATAGTGATTGATAAACTCCATGATGGATGCAATTGCGGTGTTAAATTGTTTACGCACTGCAATATCATTGGTTACTTTTAATATAGTTTTATTCAACAATATCATTAATTTGGTTTGCTCTTGAGATAGGTTTTTTATATCAAAATTATCAGTGTTATTTATGTCTTGAAATTCTTTACATGAGACATGTTCACATGCCATTCTCCATATGCGTTTTATAAACCTATGCGCACCATCTAAACCGTTATCTGACCACTCAAGAGAAAGCTCTGGCGGGGATGCAAACATCATAAATAGACGAGCTGTATCTGCGCCGTATTTTTCAATGATGAATTGTGGGTCTATGCCGTTATTTTTTGATTTGGACATTTTTTCCATACCGCCATATATCACCTCCACCCCATCTTTTTTGAGGCGTGGATTGGTAATTTTACCATCTACTGACACCGTATAATTAACATCCGTGAGGTTAAACCACGTGCGTCCGCCATTTGGGTTTTCCCTGTAGAACGTATTGGCAAGTACCATACCCTGCGTGAGTAGACTTGTGAATGGCTCTTTGGTGTTTACCAAATTTAAACTGTACAAGCACTTATGGATAAACCTTGCGTATAGTAGATGAAGGATTGCGTGTTCTACTCCACCTATGTATTGGTCTACAGCTAACCAATAATTTGCCCGATTATCCAATATTTGATTATGGTTATCGTAGGATGTATATCTAGCATAATACCAACTAGAATCTACAAATGTATCCATGGTATCGGTTTCTTGTTTGGCATCTCCACCACACTTTGGGCATTTGGCATGGGTAAAATCTGGATGATTTTTAAGTACAGAGACATTTGCTTCCATTGTTATATCAGTGGGTAATATAACTGGTAAATCTTCGATGTTTAATGGAACATCTCCACAACTCTCACAATAAACAATGGGGATTGGGCAACCCCAATAACGTTGCCTTGAAATGCCCCAGTCACGCAGACGGTAATTAGTCTTTATTTCACTATGTCCACTCTTGGAGAGTTCAAGGTGAATGCTATCAAATGCTTGATTATAGTTTAATCCGGAAAACTGCATGGAATTAGTTAATATATTATCTGGGTCTATTTCACTACATGTGCTATGAGTGAGATTTTGTGGGTTTAATTCCCCGTCATCTTTAGTTTTAAGAACTATTTTATAGGGAATTTGATATTTTTGCGCGAATTCAAAATCACGTTCACAATGTGCGGGCACCCCCATTACAGCACCGGTGCCGTAATTGGATAATACATAATTTGCGATCCATACTGGTATGTGGTTCTGGGTTATGGGGTGAGACACGTATAGCCCACTAAACACACCAAGTTTTTCTTGTTGAGATAGCTCCATCTCAGATACCCCACCCTGCTCGTAGGCTTTAATTTGGTCGATTAAGCTATTATTTAAGGTACACGCCAATTTACTCAATGGATGTGCGTGTGACACTGCGACATAAGTTACCCCTATTAGTGTATCTGGTCTTGTAGTAAAGACCTTAACATACTTGATATCTGATGTAGAATTTGTTTCGGTATTTACAAACGGAAAGGTGATGTCCAACCCACGAGATTTACCAATCCAGTTTTTTTGCATCAGTTTTACATCCGAACCCCAACCATTTAAAGAATCTAAGTCTTGTAATAACTCCTCTGCAAAAGCCGTGATTTTAAAGTAATACATTGGGATTTCTTTTTTTATTACAGGTGCTCCAGATCGCCATCCTTTACCATCAATCACTTGTTCATTTGCAAGCACTGTATTATCCACCGGATCCCAATTCACAATTCCATTTTTTTTATAAATCAAATCTTTTTTATACAACTCAACAAATAACCACTGTTGCCATTTATAGTATTTTGGGTCGCATGTTGCAAATTCACGTCTCCAGTCTACCGCCAAACCCAAACTTTTTAATTGCCATCTCATATAATCTATATTCTGATAAGTCCAAGACGATGGGGAGGCTGTATTTTGAATTGCAGCGTTCTCGGCTGGTAGCCCAAACGCATCCCAACCAAAAGGTTGGAGGACATTATATCCGTTTAATTTGTGATATCTTGCTAATACATCGCCTATGGTATAATTTCTAACATGCCCCATATGTAACTTGCCTGATGGATAGGAGAACATCGAAAGGCAGTAATACTTTGGTTTATCTGTATTTTCATTTACTTCAAAGGTTTGATTTTGCTCCCAATTGGTTTGGTGCTTTTCTTCTATGGTTTTGTGGTTATACATTTCTTGCATTTTTTTTATGTACCTTTTATATGGTGATTTTGACATTCAAAGTTTATACCAAGATTGTATCAAAATTATTCATAATATTTAATTATTTTTGTATAAGTTGTATAGTATATGATAATATTTAATATTACTTCACTTGGTGCATGATACTTTTTCTTATCAATTTCACTTTATTACATATTTTTTCATGCGTTAGATTTTTTGTTTCATTATTTGTACTTTTTATTTTCTTAGTTTAAAAAGGCTATACATTATGTTTTCAGGAAGAATATCGGGACATGACGTTAGGCATACTGAATACCTCAAAAAATATAAGAAAGACTATCGGGCAATAGAACCATTATTATTTGCAGTAAACCAATTAAATGACAGCGACAAGAAACTTTTGCAGGAAATTTGTGATTTTTTAACGATTATTTTAAGAAATGATATGGCTTTATCACAAAATGGTAAGCCGCCAAAAATAGAGATAGATTATTCATATATAAAATGTTTAATTGGGAAGGTATTTCATCTACCTATAGATTCACAAACCGTTATCGAACATACTGATGCATTACTTAGCATTGCAACCCACACCCATGAAAGTAGCGGGAATGGGTATACTGGAACAATGAAGCTTTTCTTAGAAGTTGAAGGAATATTTGACCATCAGGAAGAAGAAAAATTAAATACATTAAAAAATAAAATTTTAAAGACTATTGCTCAAGAGAACCCACAGTCTTTATTCAATTTTAACAAATATTTAATCAAAAGAGGTTTACTGAGTAGCAATAATTTATCTAATCTCGATTTATCTAATTCAAATCTATTAAAGATTAAAAATCTCCATGAAATTGATTTTACAAATGCATTGCTTGATCCATTGCATACTCAAATACACTGGGACAATCTAACTGAACGACAAAAAAGATCAATCAAATTAACGCTAAATTTCTCACCAGATGCAGTACCAATCTATAAAAAATTAATCCCCTATAATGTTGAAGCTTTTGAACGTTTATCTTATTTTTGCCATGCTGGGCTTCCAATTGCTAAAGATGAACAGGATGCAAAAGATATTCTTAAAGTCTGCGAGTGGTGCTTAGAGCATTTACCTTATCAAGATTACCTATATAATCCAATTCATGCGGTAAATAAAAAAATTGTCTCTGCAGCAAATGTTTTACTTGCTTCTATCTATAAACGTGGTATACAAGGTATTCATATCGATACAGACAAGGCAATATATATTTATCAACAAGAAAAAGACCATAACAAAAATTCATATGCTATGATATATATAGGAGATTGTTATCGAGAAAAAGAAGAATTGCAAGTTGCTGTTGATTGTTACAAACAAGCATCAGATTTAGGAAATACATTTGGGCATTTGAAATATGCAAATATGTTAATGACTGGCGATGGAGTGCCAAAAAATCAAAAACTTGCTAAACAAATATTACAACGGGCAATAGTAGCAAAAAATCCCATCGCTCTTACTGTAAAAGCAAATTTTATCAATCTCTATCCGCATAGCAATAAAGAAAAACAAGGTTTATTTAAGGAGCTTTGTCAGATGAAAAAATTAGGTAGCATTACAAATGCAATCTACCTTGGTAATTGCTATAAAAAAGGCATTGGTACGGCAGTCAATATTAACAAAGCAAGAGAAATTTTTTCTGAGGTGACAAGCATACTTTTTAATCTTCATCAAAATTCTCATAATATAAATAAATATTTTGCAATATTAACCGAAATTGCGCAAACAGATCTCATGGTGGAGGTTTTAACTAATGTACTTAACACCCACGGATACATTAAACTATATCAAGTCGCAAAAAATAATCTAAATCTTGAAAAAGGATTGCAGTGTCCAATCACCCTAGATCTCATTACTGATAATGATAAAATTATTGTCACAGAAAATACCAAAAATGATAAAAAACATCAATTCGTATTTCATGCAAATGGGATAATACCATGGTGGATTACAAAACAAAAAATTCACAATCCACTTACCAACACATATGATGATATACTGATTACCCAGTAGGTTGTGATGAATAATGTTATAATATATTCTTCCTATTTGAAACGTGGACGTTGTTGGAAATAAAAATCATTCCCGACGAGTGTCAAATTTCAAATGACTTCGAGTATATACTATTAACAAATCGTTTATTTAGCTTATTGTATGATTATGAATATCGCCAACACACCAAACACTAATTTAGCTTTAGCTCGAAAATATCGCCCCAATAAGTTTAAAGACATTGTGGGACAGGGTATTGCCAAACAAATATTACAAAATATATTACACGGAAATAACACGCATCATGCTTATTTATTGACTGGAACTAGAGGGGTGGGCAAGACCACCATTGCACGAATTATCGCCAAATCACTTAATTGTGATTTTATAAAAGACTCTGATCCATGTTGTGAATGTGACACTTGTAATATGATTGCACATGGTACCTTTATGGACGTTATTGAAATCGATGCCGCATCTAACACCGGAGTAGATAATATTCGTGAAGTGATAGAAAACGCTAAATATATTCCAACATCCGCAAAGTACAAGGTTTATATCATCGATGAAGTTCATATGTTATCTAAGTCGGCATTTAACGCTCTTCTCAAAACCCTAGAAGAACCGCCTCAGTATGTAATTTTTATCTTAGCCACCACTGAGATTAACAAAATTCCAATCACCGTATTGTCAAGATGTTTACAGATTAAACTTCGTAATTTAACAATTAACGAAATTATAGATCATTTATCTTTAGTGTTAGATACTGAAGGCGTACCTTTTGAATTACCAGCTTTAAAAATAATAGGCAAAAATGCCAATGGTAGTATGCGTGATGCATTATCCTTATTAGATCAGGCTATTGCATTTTGTAGTAGTCAAACTATAACTACCAATAAAATCAATGAAATGCTTGGGAATAGTGAACATGAACTTATATATAATATGCTTGATTGTATAATCAGCTTAAATGGTACTGGTGTTGTTGATTTATGTCAAAATATTTATAACCAAGGATATAATTTAGAGCATTTTTTAGAAGATTTATCCCAATTTTTCCGTGATATTAATATTGCACAAGTAACAAAATATAATAACAGCGACTTTAAAGTAATGGATTATATAAATAAAATAAATATCAATAACGTACAGTTGTATTTTGAGATTTGTAACTTAGGACTTAATCAAATTAAAATTACCCATGATAAATATTCAATATTTGTGATGACTATATTGCGTATGTTAACATTTAAAATACAAGATAATTCAGATGTGTTAAATAGTAACATTGCAACTGTTGCGAGCAACATTACTGCGCACAATATAAATCATCAAAATCAAAATACACCGAATAATAATTCTACGCACACAGGCAATGAAGGTGAGAGAGGGGTAAATTTACCTCATACAGTCTTATCAAATAGCCTAGATGATATGTTAAATTTTGATTGGTTAGACTTGGTGAGAAAAATCACCACAAAGCTAACCCATAGCGCACCATTTTTGCAAAATTCTGAATTTGTATCTTTTACTAATAATATTTTTACTATAGAAATTGATAGTAAGTACCAAGACACTTGGAATAAACATGCCCAAAATCAGATTACAGAAAACTTACGTAATTATTTTGATAATGCCAATATAGATATAGTGTATATTTTTACAGAGAATTTGACACATACTCTAAAACAGGAAAACATATTACAATCAGAAAAAAATCATCGTATAGCGCTTGATGTCATCAACAGCGATATCAAATTAAATGAAATCATACAAACATTTGGTGCAACAGTTGTACCCAATAGTGTGAAATTGATTCAAAAATGAATATTAATAATAAATTAACATTATTTTGCAAAAAAACTATTGTTATTAATGTGATTATTAGTATTATTTACAGTGCTTTCACTGGTGATGCAGATTGATAAGTCAAATATCAATATAAAAAATCATACGATATTTATAAGGCAATAAATATGAGTAA
>CANISK010000063.1 GCA_947470205.1 Neisseriaceae bacterium
AATCTACATAAACTTTTTTATATGTTTGCGTTAATTGTGATATCTTATGATTAATATCGGTCAGATTTGTTTTGATTTTGTCTGTTGTATTTGGTAATAATTGCATTAATGATGGTCGTAATTGTGCATATAAGTCTTTACAGTAATTATAATTATTTTGTGTGGGAAATTTGTCATATTGGTTTAATTCAACGCTTAACTTGTTGGTAGTATTATTATTAATTGGATCATCTTTGAGAATATTGCTTATATTTTTTATTTGCTGCAATAAAGACTTCATTTCTGTTTTTTGTGACTGATCATTTTCATTCGTTACATCTTGTGATGGTTGTTGGGTCTTTAGTTTTTGCAGTTCCATAATTATCTAATCCTTGTAAAATATTAAATATAGTATTTATTATACAGCATAGCAAAAAAAAAAACAATACACAAATTTGTTTCATCTGTAAATCACTTGAAAATGTTAGTATTTTTCAATAAGCAACCATACAATACACTCATTAGACTTCTTGCATAACCTGATAAACTGCAAATTCGATATAAGAAAATTACAACCACAGTCATTGCGAGGCTTGTTTACAATTGCCACACCCTGATAAATCAGGGTTTGCAATGACTAATTCTGATGGAATCTTATGTGTAATTTGCATTTTATGTGGTTATGCAAGAGGTCTATTATATAAAAAATTCTACTAATATAGTCAAATCATGTATAATCATGATAGTAAAAATCATCATAATTGTGAATATAACCTTCGTTTGCAAAACCTGGACATTGTTAAAATAGAAAATTACTAGATGTATTTTTTGTGGAAATAGAGGTAAGATATTGAATAAATTTCCCATTGGAGTATTTGATTCTGGTATTGGTGGTCTATCAGTTGTAAAACAAATTATGCAAACCTTACCCAATGAAGATATCATATATTTTGGTGATATAGCCCGTATTCCATATGGCACCAAGTCAACTGCCACTATTCGTGAATTTACTCGTCAAACTGTATCATTTTTACTGGAAAAAAAGGTAAAAGCATTAGTGATTGCGTGTAATACTATTAGCGCAGTAGCATATGAGACAGTATCGGAATTGGCAGGACAAATACCGGTTATAGACGTTATCAGCGGTGGAATAGATGCAATAGTTAATCACAATAAGGTATATAAATCAGTTGGTATAATCGCCACTCCAGTAACTATCAAATCAAATGCGTATCAAAACGGCATTCGCAGACATACCAAAACAAATATAAATATTATATCCAAAGCTTGTCCACTTTTTGTCCCATTGATAGAAGAGGGGTTGTTAGATCATCCAGCTATGAATGCAATTGCTACGGATTACTTAGAAATATTCAATCAAAACAAAATAGATGCACTTATATTGGGCTGTACGCATTATCCAATGATAACCAACGTAATACAAAATACCATACACTATAAACTAGACATCATAGACCCAGCAATAAACACAAGTCACATATTACGTCACAAATTAACATCTTTAAATTTACTTCACCCTAAAACACACACTCCCCATTACACATTTTATATTACAGACAACTTAGATAAATTTATTAAATTAGGTGAAATGTTTTTAAATATAGCATTGCCCAACACTCATTTGGTTACTATCTAACCCAGAATCTTTTTTTGCATCTAACTTGCGTTATTAATTAAATTAACATTTCAAATACTAAAAATGAAAATTGCCACGTCCAAATGAATGAAACGTGGCAATAAAAATAATTTTACTGTTTTTGCTTGTTATTTGGTATTCATATTAGCAACTAACAATATATTATATGAACGATCGACCGGTTGCGCTGCATTTATTTCGCCATTTTCACCTTCCAAATTAAACACGCCACCATCAAATCTGTAATTCTTGATCCAAAATCTTGCAAATATGTTCTCTGCAACTGAAAAACCAACTTGGTTTAGCCATGTATTGAAGTTCGCAGCATATCCATTTTGCTCTGCATACATTCCCAACGCACCCAAAGTTCCACCCATGAGTGAGCTATCTACTCTCTCACCCGAATGTGCCACATTGCCAATATCTGGTAACTGCCAGTTATTTAATCCGCAGTGTTTAGTTAGATTAAATTTTGATAATTCATTGTTGCCAGATTTTGTACAATGATCACCGATACACCAATTACTCCAACTGCCTCTTATTTGCTGATTATACCAGATCAATCCACTACCATCATTTTGTATTAAACATCCACATGCATTGCCTCCATCTGCTTTACATGAAAATGGTGATTTTTCTATATACAAAACATATCGCACATCTGGACTTCTGACTGCTTTAACTTCATATGTTTTTGTGAGGTTACTAAAATTTTGCCCTGTCACCTTGGATTTTATCTGTTGAGTATAAGCCTGTGTCCATAATTCTGCTGTTGGGGTTGATAGTTCAAACTGAACTTTTAATGTTGCCCCTGTTGTTATTATTGAATATTGTTGTGGGGTGGTTGAATTTACATATATTCGATGTGTTTCATTGTTGATTTCACCGTTCGCCACGCTACCATCATCAAACAATATGCCAAAACTTTTAAATGACGGACTGGTTAGTTTTTTTAATGTCATAGTATAAGTGTGTCCGTTTTTGTGGATTAGTCTGTCCATGAATGAGAATACCTTATATGTAACTTTATTCTCTGTATCAAAAACAACCACGTCTCCGTTATTTACAGCAGCTTGTGATAATTTACCATCAGTGACCGTATAAACTGCCGCACCTGTGTTGTGTGTAAAGTTTACCTTTAAGTTGTTTGTAGCTACAACAGTATCTGGAATATCAAGAGTTATATTATCTCCATCAATACTACCTTCATATGATTGAGAGGTATCATCACCATTAATCACGCCATATTTAATGAAATCATTACCGAGATATTTATTGCTTGCAGTTACTGTGTATTTGGTCTCTATGCCATATTTTGAAATCACTGTATATACCACTGGTGATTCAAAAACCTGTGTAGTTTCTCCAGATGTTTGGAGCTGACTTTCTACAAATACCTGTGCATTTGCTGGGCTGGTTGTGAATGTTGCCTTGATTGGCAGTTGGAGATTTATAGCGCTACTTTCTGGGAACTCAACTAAAATTGTACCGTCCCTAATATCTCCTGATACTGGCGTGCCATTACTATCTGGCAGTGAAAATTTTATAATTTGTGCCACTTCTGGTATTGTTGGTTCTGGTGTTGGAGTTGGTGTAGAACTGCTAGAACCACTACCCTCACAGGCTGACAATCCAAACATAATAAAAACAATTAATATCCAATGTAGATATTTTTGAAGATGATGTTTCATTGATATGATCCTTGCAAAAAAATAATAAAATAATTTTAACTTGAGATCATGAATGGAAGAACGTGCTTATGGTGCAAGTAATCGAACATGTCCAAGTACAAATATAGATTAACTAATCTTTATATATGCTATTGTTTGAAATGCATATACTTCGACTATACAACTAACTTTATAAAATTATACCACATTTTAACTTATAAAATGAATAAAAAATCTTCACCAGAAGGTATAATGCGAATTAAGAGCCAAAAATCCTGTCATTCCTAACTTGATTGGGAATCCATGTTTTTATGCTTATACTGGATTCTCGCTATCAGAGAGAATGACAATTAACGTATTGCTTTGATTTGATTTATTTTAGCTCTTAATTGGCATTATACGTGAGGCATTTGATTTTTAACGTAGTTATACATTTAGATAATATTCAGATGATTTATGCCATAATTTTGTGTATTTTTTACAAAGATCTTGTTGCGATTCATCTAAAATTGCCAATATATCTCGTGCGATAGAAAAAAGATGAGTATCTGTATCTAAATTTGCAAACTGTAAATTTCGCAGTCCACTTTGTTTATCTCCCATTATTTCACCATAACCCCTAATCTTCATATCCTCTTCAGCTATTTTAAACCCGTCGGTATATTGAGTAATCACGTGTAGACGTTTTTTAGCCAGTTGACTTAGTGGATTTTGATATAAAAATATGCAAGTGCTATCTAATGCACCACGCCCAACTCTTCCTCGTAACTGGTGCAATTGAGCCAAACCCATGCGTTCACTATGCTCTATAACCATAATTGTTGCATTTGGTACATCCAAACCCACTTCAATTACTGTGGTTGCAACAAGGATTTGAATTTCATTGTTTAAAAATTGCTTCATGAGAATATTTTTATCTTTGGATTTTAATTTACCATGGATAAGTCCAATTCTTACCTTTGGCAGTGCTAATGTAAGGTAATTATACGCACTGGTTACATTTTCCAAGTCAAGAGTTTCAGACTCCTCAATAAGTGGACACACCCAATATACTTGCTCAGAGTTTGCATGAATTTTATTCATAATAAAATTTACCACCTCATTTCTACGATTATTATTTATAAGAATGGACTTGATCGGTCGGCGATTTGGTGGGAGGTCTTCTATGGTTGATACATCTAAGTCCGTATAATAACTCATAGCTAAAGTGCGAGGAATGGGGGTGGCACTACTCATTAATTGATGTGGGTGATTGGTTTTATTGTGCAACTTTAAACGTTGCTTCACTCCAAAGCGATGCTGTTCGTCCACTATAATCAACCTTAAATCTTTAAATATTACCACATCCTCCAGAACCGCATGAGTGCCTATAATAATATGTGCTGTACCGTCTTTTATTTGGTTATATATGGTAGCTTTTTCTGATTTGAGAGTGCTACTTGTGATATAGGCTATATTTACATTTATATACTTAAAAAATGATTTTATTTTATTATAATGTTGTTCAGCGAGTATTTCTGTAGGCACTAATATACAAGCTTGATAAGAGTTTAGTATAACCGGTAATATGCTAAGTGCCATCACTACAGTTTTACCACATCCCACATCTCCTTGTAAAAGACGGTTCATCTGTTTGGTAGATTGTAGATCTTTATAAATATCTTGCAATGCTTTTGTTTGTCCTGTTGTCAGTTGAAACGGTAGATTTTTGATAAATTTAGTGATTTCCTGATGTAGAATCTGAATCGGTAATGTGCCTACTTGGTGTTTATTTTGATAAATATTTTTCATAACAAATTGTTGCACCATAATTTCATCTAATTTTAATCGCTCCATTGCTTTTATGTGGATATTAGTGTGAAATTTTTCTGGGCGTAATTGATGTAAGGTGATTATTGCTTCATACATAGACATTAAATTATATTTTTGGATGTGCTCTTTAGGTAATATTTCTATAATATCTGTTGCGGTAATTTGATTAAGTAATTTGGTGATAATTTTTGTGATATCAAGATTTGTGATACCTTTTGTACAGCTATATATTGGGGTGAAGGTGTCTTTTAATAAACCACATGTGTCATCTGTAACGGTCTGTTGATTTGAAAAAGACGATATCGATTTGATTTTTGGGTGAATTATAGTTTTTTCACCAATATAGTTTAACTTCACCTCTCCAAATGCTTGGATTAGTTTGCCTATTTTAAACTGGGTGGTATAATTTGAGTAAAAATTAAAAAACAGTAGGGTTATACAATCTTCTCCATCAGTTATCTTTACCTCTAACTGTTGTTTGGTTTTTCTTTGAATAATGTTGACACTTTGAATTGCACCTTCTATCACGCCAGATACACCACAATTTATTTCCGATATTTTATATAATTTAGTTAAATCTTCATAACGAATAGGAATATGAAGTAACAAATCCCAATTAATATGCAGATTTAATTCATGCAATTTATGTTTAATTTTATCTGAAGTGGTGATATTATTTTCAAGCATATGGCAGTAAGACAATCTAAATACGATTAATATACTTAATTAGGTATTTACCAGTATAGCTTTTTTTATTTTTAGTGATGTCTTTTGGAGTACCTGCTGCAATGATAGTGCCACCCCCAGCCCCGCCTTCTGGCCCTAAATCTATAATCCAATCCGCTGTTTTTATGACGTCCAAGTTATGTTCAATCACCACCACCGTATTGCCATTATCGGCAAATCTGTGCAGTATTTGAAGTAACAATTCAATATCATAAAAATGTAAACCAGTGGTTGGTTCGTCTAATATGTATAATGTTTTACCAGTGTCTCGTTTGGAGAGCTCCAAGGCAAGTTTTACTCTTTGTGCCTCTCCACCAGACAATGTAGTTGCGGCTTGTCCTAACCGTATATAACCCAATCCAACTTCTTTTAATGTGGAAAGTTTTTTAGCGATGGTTGGAATTGAGATAAAAAATTCATAAGCATCATCTACAGTAAATCCCAAGACCTCATGAATATTTTTATTTTTATAAAATACTTCCAATGTTTCGCGATTATATCTTTTACCTTTACAGGTATCACATGTAACATATATATCTGGTAGAAAATGCATTTCTACTTTTATAGCTCCATCTCCAGAGCATGCCTCACATCTACCACCCTTTACGTTAAACGAGAACCTACCAGCTGTGTATCCACGCTCACGAGATAGTTTAGTTTGGGTAAAAATCTCACGGATATGAGTAAAAAGCCCAGTATATGTCGCAGGGTTTGACCGTGGGGTGCGTCCAATGGGGCTTTGATCTACGTTAATCACTTTATCAAATTTATCTAATCCAATGATTTTTTTAAATGGAGCACTATCGATGTTGGCGCCATTTAATGTATGGGCTGCTATCTTGTACAATGTATCGTTAACAAGGGTAGACTTACCAGAACCTGAAACACCAGTAACACACACCACGTTCCCAATGGGGATACTCACATCAATATTTTTGAGATTATTACCAGTTGCACCCAATATCTCTAAAAATCCATTATTTTGTGGGCGAAGTTTATCTGGAATCTGAATTTGTCTTTTTTTCGATAAATATTGCCCAGTGATTGAATTTGGATTATTTATGATATCTTTATATGAACCACAAGCCACAACCTCTCCGCCGTGCTCTCCAGCGTATGGCCCAATATCCACAATGTAGTCAGCATGTAAAATAGCATCTTCATCATGTTCAACTACAATCACGGTATTTCCCAAGTCTCGAAGTTTTGTTAATGTGCCAATTAATCGATCATTATCTCTTTGGTGTAGCCCAATAGATGGCTCATCCAACACATACATCACCCCAGTTAAACCTGATCCAATTTGGCTTGCCAAGCGAATTCGCTGTGCCTCGCCCCCAGATAATGTATCAGCAGATCTATGTAATGCAATGTAATCTAGCCCAACATCAATTAAAAACCCAATTCGGCTAGATATTTCACGAATAATCTTATCACCAATTTCTTTTTTGTTACCCACCAAATCTAACTTATCAAAAAATTCCTTACATTGTTTTAGTGGCCAGTTACTAATCTCTGACAAAGGAACATTTCCAACTAGCACATTACGATACTCAGACTTCAGTCTCGAGCCTCCACATTCAGTACATGTTTTGTTATTTTGATACTTAGACAATTCTTCTTTGATATATTGGCTATCTGTTTCAAAATATCTTCTAGAGAGGGTATTGATAATCCCCTCAAATGCTGTTTTATTTTTGACAAATCGCCCAGATTCACTTAATATCTGCATTTCTATTGTGGTGTCGCCAGAACCATATAGTAATATATCTTGTGCTTTGATAGATAACTCACACCACGGGATCTCTAAATCAAATTTATAATGTTTAGCAACTGCAATTAACATTTGATAAGTGTATTGATTTTTTTTATCCCATCCTTTAACCGCACCAGCTCCTATACTGATATCT
>CANISK010000064.1 GCA_947470205.1 Neisseriaceae bacterium
CCAACGGAGTGGGAAGAAAAAATTAAACGGCACTTTAAGGGTACAGTAAATGGTTATATAACTATGGCTATTTATGAGCGTATGCAAAAAGATGGGATTATTTGATTATCTTATTTGTTCAAGAGTAATATGGCTTATTAATTGTACTTGCATATATATAAAACATAATTGAGAGTTTTCTCGGAAGCATCCTTACCATGTCATTACTATTAGATTGGAATACACTACAAACAGAATTCGCAAATCGTACTATAAAACTTAGTGAAAGTAATGTACAATTAGCTATAGATAGTGCGAATAATAATTATGATATATTTTTATCGCATAGATTCAGGGATAAACAGCACGTAGATATTGTAAAATATAAATTTGAATCATATGGTTACAGAGTTTTTGTTGATTGGGAGCAAGATACTCTTAAGGACAGAAGTAAAGTAACAAAAAATACAGCAACATCAATATTAGAATATATGAAAAAATGTAAAGTATTAGTTTTTGTACTTACAGATAATTTTAAAGATTCTTTATGGATGGCTTGGGAATTAGGAAATTTTCATAGTTTAGAGCTTGGTGGTATTGAAAAAATTGCTTTAATGCCAATCGCAACAAATCATGACGAAAAATATAATGGTCATGAATTCTTACAACTATATTCTTATATTGATGAATGTAAAATCTGGGGGGAACAGAAAAAACAATTATGGGTAAATGACCCCAAAGAGTTTCCATCAAATTATACAAAATATGTAAGTTTTGAAAGTTGGCTTATTAAAGGAACTCAACCATCTAAGAGAGAAAAGAAATATAGGTGATGTTAATGGAAGCAGAGAAATTAATTATTTTTCATAAACAAATTGATTTGATTCAAAATTGTATAACTAGGATGGCACAGAACTCTTTTTTGCTAAAGACTTGGACTGTTGGTTTACTAACTATAATTATGGCTATTGCTAGTAAATTCAATATAAATGGATTATTGGTTGGACTTATTCCTATTGTAGCTTTTTGGTATTTGGATGCTTTTTTCTTACAAACAGAGAAAATGTATAGAAAAATGTATGATGAGTTGATACAACTAAGCCCAGAGCACAGCGTTAATTTAAAATTTTATAATCTAAATCCGCTTAAATATAAACATTTGGTAGTTAGTAGAACTCAAGTGATGTGGTCACATACATTAAAATGGTTTTATTTAAGTTTATTATCTGTAACAGTGTTAATTTTTATAGGTAGTCACTTTTGTTAATTAATAAATTTTAGTAGTTTGGGTTAATTAATAATAAAGTTTTATTATTAATTGTCGTTTCTTTAACAAATTGATGCTCAATCAATAGTGATATTGCTTTATCTCGTTTTGATTTTTCTCGAATTGGACTGTATTGTTGAAGATGTCTAGGCGATGTTTCCTTTAGTTCATGTGATTTTATCCAGTTTATAAGCTTTGTCGCATTATTTATATCGGGTGATTTCATTGATGGTTCTAAAATTTGTTTTGCTTCCAATAAATGCCAATGTACTATTGATATCGCCTGTTCTACCTGCTCAGAGTTGATCTGATGCGAATCTTTCCCTGTAAATAAGTGCAATAAGGCTGATAATCTTGCTACGTTTTCGGATGACTTGCTGGCAAAATCTTGAAGATTAAGCCATTTATGGTGATTATTTAAACCCCGCTCTACTTCATTAAAAAACTTAACCCATATTTCTTTTGCTTGAGGTGAAAAGGATAGAGTAGGGAGCTTATGACACCCTTTACTATCTAATGTTAGCGATTGATCAAGACATGCAGTAATTTGAGCATGAAATTTATCCAATGCTTCTAGTTTTTGTGGAGGTTCTTTGTATAATCGTTCTCCCATAGCACTTGTAGGGTGAGTAATTAAGTTTCTTGCTAGAAAGCCACTTTGTCTACTCATGCCATCATGTCGTTGTAGTAAATGTAGCATAAGTAGTGGTTGTAGCATTAGGCTAACTGTTAATCTACGATTACTTACTGCAAAGTTTTTTGAAGTCTTACGATGTACGAGGAATGGATTTCCATCCCACAAACGATTTAATGTAGAAATAAATTTAGTAGAGCCGTTTTGCATACCATGACCAGATAACACGATGCTGGCTTCGTCGCTCCAAAGGGAGCTACTTGGCCAGCCATGAGCTAAGCTTGCCACAAATGCCTCCTGAGTAACGTCTTCAAAAAATAACTCTGGTAATAATTGTATACTTGGTTCATTTTTTATTAACTCTTTTAATTGAGTCTGTAATTGTAGTGTGTCTTCACCATTATTTGTGGCTCTGCGGATTTGTTTAACTATATTATCTCGCTCAATGCACCATGCACTATAAATAACGTTACCAGATACAGTATCAGGTATAAAGTGTTCAATAGTTTTTTGTTGCCAATTGCGTATCCCTAAACTAAAAGCTTTATCGACAGCACTTTTACGTTCGCCAGATTGAGCAACTACAAGGAAATATAAGGAGATAGGGCTAACCAATAAATGATCCCTTGCTATATTAGCTAATGACTGACACGATAAAGATAGATTCGCTAATGCACTACAGGCTATCAGTGGAGTTGGTTGCTGTCCATATTGCTGATAAGACAATACCGCATCCTTGATAATGCTTGGTAAACTATTAATTGGATATGGCTGTTGATTTTGGTTTTCATCTATTAAAGGAATAGGTTTTTGCCATTGTATCTCAGGGGTAGTCATGGGGTTTTATTTCAAAAAGTTGCAGTTGGTATTGTATCACGTATGAAAAATCAATGTAGCAAGATGTAGCATTAAAATTTTTTGTTGGTATGGAAATTCTACAAATAACGATCATATTTAAATAGTCCAAAAATATTGTCATTTTCAAACAAAACCCATCTTAAATTTCACCTATATAGCAGTCGAGCTGAAAAATAGCTCATTTTATATTTTAACCATCAGGAGTAGTAACAACTACTCCTTGAGTGGTTATGCTACTCCTATTTTTAGGAGAGTCTTATGTTTGAACATTCATATCAAAATTTAACTGTAGATATTGTTGTGGATGATTTTCCAATACATCCACGTGAAAATTCAGAAAATTTGGGGCAAATTTATGCCTTGCATAAAAGGTATCAATTTAGTGAAATCAAATTAGACAATAGCCAGTGTAATTCTTGGCAAGATGAGTATAGTTTGATTCGTAAAGAGCTAGATATTGCACTTATTCTACCGTTATATCTTTATGACCACAGTGGATTAGCAATCTCGTTAACGCCATTTTCTTGTAGATGGGATAGTGGTCAATTAGGATATATTTTTGTAACCAAGAAAAGACTTCGGGAATTTTTTGACTGCAAACGTATTTCACATAATTACCTAGAAAAAGCTAGACAATCTCTTGATTTGGAAGTTGCAGAATATAACCTTTATCTTCAGCATGAGGTTTACAATGTGGCAGTTTTAGATAATACGAAACAGATTTTAGATTCTTGTTTTGGAGTTTATGGCTACCAGAATGCTCAAGCAATTGGCGAAAAAATGAAACAATCTTTAATGTGTAGATGTGCTTAGTGCATTTATATTTAAAATATTTTTAAGGACTAAATATTATGCATAATTTACATTTTATTGTAACTCATACGGATTGTTTACAAGAAGCAATTTCGGAAGTCATAAGTTATCTCTCAGATGAATATAATAATCGTGGAACTAGTGAATACTTTGATGCATTTGATGTAGTTTCAGCTTTTAATTTAAATAACCCTTTTGATTTTGGACATTTTTCAAAGTTTAGTCGGTTTTGTGAATGGCTTGGCGATAATCCTGAATTATTTCAGGGTAAAGTTAAGGAAGCATTAAATTCTGATATTGTCCCATTTCCTACAATTGCAGATAAGCTAAAAAAATTAGCTATTGAAGTATGTATTCCAGATCGCAATATATATGCAATCACTTACACTTTAAAACAACTTGCAAGAGAGGTAGGGGGTAATTATCTAATTTCTGAGTTAGAGAATCAAGAAAAATATGAATACGTTTGGAATGAGGTAGGGTTAACCAATATAGGTGGAGATTCAGAAAATATTTACCTAGTTTTGGTTGACTTTCATTCTTAAACAAAATCATGTTATTATTTTAACCATATGGCTACTATTGTGTAGCCATATGGTTAAACAATAGTAGCTCTTTTTTGTATTAAAGGAGTTCAACTATGCACATAAATAACGAAACAATTTTTAAAGATTTACTAAATAAAGCATTAACTGAATCTGGCAATCTTTCAAATTTTTATTCATATTGGCATCGATATTCATTTTTAAACATGCTGCTTCTATATGTTCAAGGATGTGTAACTCCAGTAGCTACTTTTAAGAAATTTAAAGAAGCTGGTAGGGTAGTTAAAAAGGGATCAAAAGCTAAAACTATTTTGGTTCCCATTAACAGTGTTCGTCAAGAAGAAAAAATAATTGAAGGAAGTGTTGAGATGGTTGAAAAAACATTCGTTAGTTTTATGCTAAAAAATTGTATCTTTCAATTAACTGATACTGATGGCGAGCCATATTATAATATTATGCAACCATTACCAACCTTGAATAAATCTTTACTGCTTGATACATTAAAGATAAAAGAGGTTGATTTTGGTACGCATTCCCTTTCTTCAAATGGGTTTGCTTACCCAGATCGTATGGAAATTGCTATTTCACCATTGGCAAAAGCTCCGCACAAAACTCTATTGCATGAGATATCACATTGTCTTTTACACAAGGGGGAGGAGTTATCCGCACATGGTGATGAAATGCCTCGTGATTTAAAGGAAGTTGAGGCTGAAACTACAGCATATATAGTTGGCTCGTTTCTTAATATATTATCTGAAATTGAAGCAAGTTCGTCTAGGGCATATATTCAGTTTTGGTTAAATAATCAAGAACTACCTGAAAAAAATTGTAAAAGAATTTTTGGGGCGGTAAATAAGATTATCAAGGCGTTAGAAATTAATGAAAATGTTGATATGACTTCGGTGAGTCAAGTTAGCGTTGCTTGATATCTTTTATTCATAAGGCAACCTTGTGTTGCCTTATTGTTCTAGCCAATATATTATTATTGATTAATGGCAGTGGCTTCAACAATAAGTGATTGAATTGCTTCCTCAATAATTGACAATGGAGCGATAAACCATTCACGAGGTGTGCATCTATTGCTGTTTTTATCATATATATCTATATTTAAACATGTGTCACCTAATAATGCATGAAGTAACTTCTCAAACTTTTGTGGATTCATATTGTAGCATTTATAAATACTAATAATTTCTACTGGTGCCATTAAATATGTTGGTTCATTTATGGCATTTTTTATGCGATTTTTAACTGGAGTGGTAGAATAGCCAATTTTATATAAATTCTCTATTTCAATTATCTCTGGCTTTATACTTTTAGATTTTAAAATATAAATAAAACCCACCTCTTTATCTTCACTTGTAATAATATTAAAATCGTTATTAAACTCTTCAATTGAATTTTCATCTGTACTTGTTACCACAGAGCCATTCTCATAAATTATTTTACCCAATGATCTAAATAACATATTAGACTCAGTTCCATTTTCAAATATAGTATAAATACGTCCATCAAGTTTACTATATTTATCTTTAGCTAAATTAAAAATAGTGTCCAAATAACCCAATAATCCATTAACAACAAAAAAAGTTTTTTCTTTGAGATTCACTTCACTTAATTTTATGAGTTTACGTTTTCCAGACTTTAAATCTGCCTGACATTGTATAAATAATGGTTCATATTTGCTAAAATTACGGCACGATTTCCGTCTTGCAATGAAATCAGCAGATTCTCGCTCTTTAAATGTTTTAACGTGTTTAAGATTAAAAATATCATCATCGGTATTAAAAATACCAAATTTATCGTCATTTAGAATATCATCAATTGTAGTAAGTGTTTTGGGTATATTTTGTAATAAATCATGCTTATCGTACTCTCGTAGTATATCGCATTTTAAAGTGTCTTTCCGAATATTTTTTAAACGAGAAGCTAAATTGCATTCTGTTATATCGTCACTTAATTCAGGTTCTTTACTCATAGCATCTATAAAATTATTAATTTCCTCAAAAGATTGAACTAATCTTTGATCTTGATTAATTGATGAGGATGCTTTTTGCCGCACATCAAGTAAACCCAAAGGATCATTAGCAAATATTGAAGCTAAAATATTATTCTTGTCCACTTTGTTGTTTCCTCTTTTCAGCCTGTAGATAAATAATACATTCTGCCATTCTTACTTCTAGTGGATCCAATGAGTCTATTTGTGGGTGTTTACCGTTGAGTTTAATAAACTCCTGTATCTTAGACCAAAGTATCTTAGCTTCTTCAAAATCCATTTCAATTCTGGTGGACATAATTGCGTTCTGAATTAGTTTTAACACTTTTGTCGTTACTGCTTTTGATAATATTTCAAAAGCATTTTGGAATGGATTTATTTTATCAATTAAATCTATATGTAGATCGTCAATATTGACAAATTTTCCAGCCATCCTAATAAACCTTCTATCTCCTTCATCTTTAAGTTCACTGGTTTTAATTACTGCATCAACAACTACTTGTTGACGAACTTCTTCCACTTCAGAGGGTGATAATGATGGATACTTTATTTGAATAATTTTAGGAATTAATACTTTATTAATAACTTCTGGATCAAGATTGCCTGGCATTGCTTTTAACATTTGAGGATCTTGTAATATTGTAGCCTTTATATCGTTTAGGTCTGATTCAATAATATCTTTAACTCGATTGGAGCTTGGCATTTTAAACCCACGTATTTTTATTTCTCCAGCCACAGCTTGATCATTGTCAAATAATTTTGTTTTAAATTTAAAATTTGGCGCTAACACTTGCTCCATAAGTAATGAAACAGTAATGGCCTTTAACATATTATTTACTGATAATTTAATTAGGTCATCTGAGGCATCTGGTTGAGCAATTAAATTTGTAAATTGGGCGTGAGTTTTATTGCTACTATCACGAGTTGCTCGTCCAATAATTTGAATGATTTCAGTTAGAGATCCTCTATAACCAACTGTTAAGGCATGTTCACAATATGGCCAGTCAAAACCCTCTTTAGCCATACCAAGTGCAATAATTAAGTCCATATCCTCTACAGATTTCATATTTCGTAAATAATTAACGATTTTATCCCGATCATTTGGGTTATCATTAACCAAGTCAGCAACTTTTAGAATTTTCCCATCACTATGACGTTTCATATAAATAACTTGTGTTTGAGGGTCAATAAATTCAATATCACCAATTTGATCTAAAATAAAATCCACCTCATTATGTTTATCTTTAGTTGATTCTCCTGAGTTTACATTTGGAATATGTAGAATAGTTTTCTTGTTGGTATCTAAAATATCCATAATTCCTGAAGTGTATCGACCTTGATAGAAATGATAGCCAATCCCGAGTGATTTTAAATATGTATAGCCATTTAATTGCTCATAATAATTATAGGTAACTTTATCAAATTTTGCCTCATCTTCAGGGGTTAATACTGGAACACTATCACCACGAAAGTATGAACCCGTCATTGCAACAATATTTGCGGTAGAGTTACGTATAATTAAACGGAGTAATTCACCCAAGCGATTATTTATATCGGCTGAAACATGATGGAACTCATCTATAGCCAATAATATATTATTAAACTTTGTATCTTCAAGTTCATCACAAGCAAA
>CANISK010000065.1 GCA_947470205.1 Neisseriaceae bacterium
ATGTCGTCGGGAATCAGAGATCGTTGTCATTCCCGAGAAATCGGGAATCCAAATAAAATTAAAAAAATACTTGCATTTTATATATAAGTATGTTACAATAGCAAACTCATTAAGTAGTGAGTTATATAATTCTGGTCCCCAAAAATTTGGGTCCAATACTGATGCGTTTGCTAACGTATTAAGTTGGAAAGGTAAAATCAAAAAATGATTCAAATGCAAACTATATTAGAAGTTGCCGATAACTCTGGTGCGCGTAAAGTTATGTGCATTAAAGTTCTTGGTGGCTCAAAAAGGCGTTACGCTGGTATTGGTGACATTATCAAAGTATCAATCAAAGATGCAGCTCCTCGTGGGCGCGTTAAAAAGGGTGACGTATGTAATGCAGTTGTAGTAAGAACATCAAAAGGAGTGCGTCGTGCAGACGGATCACTTATCAAATTTGATATGAATGCAGCAGTATTATTAAACGCCAAATTAGAACCAATCGGGACACGTATTTTTGGACCAGTTACTCGTGAACTGCGTACTGAAAAATTCATGAAGATTGTTTCATTAGCTCCTGAAGTAATTTAATAGGTGTTAATACAAATATGAAAAAAATTCGTAAAAACGATGAAGTAATCGTAATTGCTGGTAAAGATAAAGGCAAAAAAGGTAAAGTTTTACGTGTAATTTATGACAACATTAAAACAAAAGTACTTGTTGAAAAAATAAATTTAGTAAAAAAGCATACCAAAGCAGATCCAAGTAAAAACATTACCGGTGGTATTCTTGAGAAAGCAATGCCGATAGATATATCAAATATCGCAATTTATAATCAAGAGACAAATAAACCAGATCGAGTTGGTATTAAAATCGAGGAAAATGGTAATAAAATTCGCTTTTTTAAATCAACTGGTAAAATTATTGAGCTAAGGAGTAATTAAGAAATGGCAAGATTCAAACAATATTACACCGATACAGTAATAGCTCAATTAATGGAACAATTCAACTATAAATCTGTAATGGAAGTACCACGGATTGAGAAAATAACTTTAAATATCGGTGTCGGCGAAGCAGTTGCAGATAAAAAAGTAATGGATTTCGCAGTTGGTGACATGGGTAAAATATCTGGTCAAAAACCAATTGTTACCAAATCTCGCAAATCAATTGCTGGCTTTAAAATCAGAGATGGTTGGCCTGTTGGATGTAAAGTGACATTACGCAATAAAAAAATGTATGAATTTTTTGATCGTCTTGTGACAATTGTATTGCCTCGTGTGCGTGATTTTCGTGGGTTATCTGCAAAATCATTTGATGAGGGTGGAAACTATAACTTCGGCATTAAAGAACAAATCATATTCCCTGAAATAGAATATGATAAGATTGATGCAATTCGTGGTATGAATATCACAATCACCACTAGTGCAAAAACTACCGAAGAAGCTAAAGCTTTATTAAAAGCATTTAATTTCCCTATTAAGTAAAAAGGTATAAATAAACATGACGAGATTAGCTTTAATCGAACGCGAAAAAAAACGCGCAAATTTGGTTAAAAAATATACCAATAAACGCGTTGCTTTGCATAATATCATCAACGATTCTTCAAAAAATGAAGATGAAAAATTTGAAGCAAGATTAGCTTTACAAAAATTACCACGCAATTCCTCACCAGTAAGAAAGCGCAATCGTTGCGCATTAACTGGTCGACCACGTGGTACATTTCGTAAATTTGGTTTAGCGCGTAATAAATTAAGAGAGTTAGCGCTTAAAGGTGACATACCAGGTATCGTTAAAGCTAGCTGGTAATTAAGGAGTATTGTAAAATGATGCAAGATACTATTGCGGATATGTTAACACGGATTCGTAATGCTCAATTAGCAAATAAAGAAGAAGTGGTAATGTCATCCTCAAAAATAAAGGTTGCAATAGCGGGTGTATTATTAGATGAGGGTTATATTGATGGCTTTGAAGTCTTCGGTGACGTTAAGCCACAGTTACAAATCAAATTAAAATACTATGCTGGTAGACCGGTTATAGAAAAAATAGAACGTATATCTCGCCCTGGTTTACGAATTTACCGCAGTTGTGAACAATTACCAACTGTGATGAATGGCTTAGGAATAGCAATTATTTCCACATCCAAAGGCGTCATTACAGATCGTCGTGCACGCTCACTTAAAGTGGGTGGTGAAGTTATTTGTGTAGTTTCTTAAAGGGGAATATAAAAATGTTATCTCGTCTCGCAAAACTACCAATTAACATACCTGATGGTATAGAAATAACAGTGGTAGATTCTACAGTGACAGCAAAAGGTTCGATTGGGGAAATGACATTTACTTTTAATCCTGCGGTTGAAATTATTAAACAAGGCAATGTTATTACTTTAAAAACTAAAGAAGATACCAAATTTGCAAAAGCATTATCAGGAACTATTCATGCTATTATCAAAAACATGATTATTGGTGTGAGCAAAGGTTTTGAGAAAAAACTAACTATTCTTGGTGTTGGGTATCGTGCCGCAGTACAGGGTGATAAATTAAATCTTACATTGGGTTATTCACATCCAGTGGTATATCATTCACCAATAGGTATTAAAATAGAAACACCAACACAAACAGAAATCTTAATAAAAGGTTTTGATAAACATATGGTAGGACAGGTTGCCTCAGAAATTAGAGCCTTTAGGGTTGTAGAGCCATATAAGGGTAAGGGTATCCGTTACGCAAATGAAACGGTAGTTATTAAAGAAACTAAGAAAAAATAAATAAAAGGCTAATTCACAAATGAATAAAAAAGAAACTAGAATTAGACGTGCGAGAAAAACTAGATTAAAAATTGCCGAATTAAGTGTAAAACGCTTAGTGGTGCATAAATCTAATTGCAATATTTACGCTCAAATCATTGATGAAAGTGGCACAAAAGTATTGGCGTGTGCGTCTACTGTATCTAAAGACATCAGTTCTTTAGTAAAAAATGGTGGTAATGTTGAGGCTGCAAAAATTGTAGGTAAAGCAATTGCCGATAAAGCTATTTCATGTGGCATCAAAGAAATAGCATTTGATAGATCTGGTTTTAAGTATCACGGCAGAGTCAAAGCATTGGCAGACAGCGCTCGTGAACACGGCTTAGTATTCTAAATGGAGTAGACAATGTCTGAAGTAAAAGATCAATTCATAGAAAAAATGATTAGCATTAACCGTGTTACCAAAGTGGTTAAAGGTGGTCGTATTATGGCCTTCGTAGCTTTAGTAGTGGTCGGAGATGGAAATGGTGGTATTGGAGTTGGTAAAGCCAAATCTAAGGAAGTACCAGTTGCTGTACAAAAAGCAATTAAAGAAGCGCGTAAAAATATGCTAAAAGTACATTTAAATCACGGTACCATTCATCATACTATCCAATCATCGCATGGTGCAACTACAGTATTTCTACAACCAGCAAAAGAAGGTACAGGTATTATTGCAGGTGGAGCGATGCGTGCAATATTTGATGCAATTGGCGTAAGAAACGTAAGTGCAAAAGTGCATGGTTCATCAAATCACTATAACGTTGTTCGTGCAACTATAAAAGCATTAAAAGGTATATACACGCCAGCAGAAGTTGCTGCAAAACGTGGTAAAGCTGTGCATGAAATTTTAGGAGCATAATTCCCATGTCTCAAGATAAAACTCAATACAAAACAATTAAAATTACTCTGGTAAAAAGTTTAATTGGTAGATTAAAAGCTCACAAAGCATGTGCTGCTGGGTTAGGTTTACGAAAAATTAGACAAACCATTGATGTGATTGCTACTCCAGAAAATATGGGTATGGTAAATCGTATAAAATATCTTTTGAAATTTGAGGGTTAAACTATGTTGTTAAATCAAATTAAACCAAAAGCTGGTAGCAAATCTGCTAAAAAACGCGTTGGACGTGGCATAGGCAGTGGTATAGGTAAAACATGTGGACGTGGGCATAAGGGTCAAAAAAGCCGTGCTGGTGGATTTCATAAAGTAGGGTTTGAGGGCGGACAAATGCCACTTTACAAACGTTTACCTAAACGTGGTTTTAAATCACAAAACAAATATGCAGAAGTGAGATTGTCTGAAATTAATAAACTTGATGTTACAGAAATAGATCGTTTGGTTTTAATCAATCATGGAATTGTATCCATGCATGCAGATAAAATCAAAATTATCAATACTGGTAAAATTGAAAAAGCAATTATTGTACGTGGTCTTGATATAACAGTCAACGCTAAAAATGCAATTCTTGCATCTGGTGGTTCGGTTGAATAAATATACATACTATAATAGAGTATAGGTAAATTTATATATGATAGCAAACAAACCAAACAAATATGCTGAACTAAAACGTCGTGTATGGTTTTTACTTGGAGCATTGATTGTATTTAGATTGGGAGCGCACATACCGGTTCCTGGTTTAAATCCATTAGCATTGGCAAAACTGTTTGAATCAAATCAAACTGGTTTGCTTGGTATGGTAAATATGTTCTCTGGTGGTGCATTATCTAGGTTTACTATATTTGCACTTGGTATTATGCCATACATATCGGCCTCAATCATTATTCAGTTATCTTCTGAAATAATACCATTTCTTACTCAACTTAAAAAAGAAGGTGAAAATGGTAGAAGAAAGATAACTCAGTATACAAGATACGCAACTGTTTTACTTGCTCTAGTGCAAAGTTTTGGTGTTGCCACAATGCTTAGTAAGCAACCAAATCTGGTAACGACTCCATTGGTGCAGTTTTTTATTACCGCAATTGTATGTTTGGTTGCGGGGACTATGTTTTTAATGTGGTTGGGTGAGCAGATAACAGAGCGTGGTGTTGGTAATGGTGCATCAATGATTATCACAACAGGTATTATATCCGGATTACCAAGTGGAATAGGAAAAACATTAACATTAACCTCACAAGGCTCTATGTCAATATTCTCTATGATTATAGTGCTCTTGTTGATTGTGTGCATAACATTTGTGGTGGTTTTTGTGGAACGCGCACAAAGAAAAATTCCCATTAATTACGCCAAACGTCAAGTTGGTAATAAAATAATGCAAGGGCAAAATTCACATTTACCGTTAAAGATAAATTTATCAGGAGTTATTCCTCCAATTTTTGCATCTGCAATTATACTATTTCCAGCTACTATATTAGGTTGGATTGCGACTGGTAGCCCAAAGTTATCTTTTTTATCAAGTATAGCTAATATGTTACACCCAGGCCAGCCAGTATATGTAATACTGTATGCTGCAACGATTATATTCTTTTGCTTTTTTTACACTGCATTAGTATTTAACCCCAAAGAAACTGCGACTAATCTTAAAAAAAGTAATGCATGCATTCCAGGGATTCGTCCAGGGGATAGCACTGCTAGGTATATTGAAAAGTTAGTATTGAGATTGACATTAATTGGTGCTATTTATATTACTTTGGTGTGCCTATTGCCAGAATTTCTTATTTTAAAATGGAATGTGCCATTTTATTTTGGTGGAACTTCGTTGTTGATTGTGGTGGTGGTTATAATGGACTTCATGACTCAGGTGCAGTCTTATATTATGTCGGTACAATATGAAAGTTTGTTAAAAAAAGCAAATTTAAAAAGTTTTTAATTTAAATCGGGTAAAAAAACATAATGGCAAAAGATGATGTAATACAATTTGAGGGTGAAGTTATTGAAGCGTTACCAAATACCATGTTTCGTGTAAAATTAGAAAATGGACATGTGGTGTTATCTCATATATCAGGTAGGATGAGAATGAATTACATTCGTATTTTACCAGGAGACAAGGTAACAGTAGAAATGACGCCATATGATTTGACTAAGGCTAGGATTATATTTCGTGCCAAATAAAATACTCTTTGAGTATTTTGCTTGATTTTGAAGAGTGAAGATATATAAAATTATAAAAGGATTTATTAAAAATGAGAGTTCAACCTTCGGTTAAAAAAATTTGTCGTAATTGCAAAATAGTGCTTCGCAAGGGCGTTGTACGTGTAATTTGCAAAGAGCCAAGGCATAAACAGAGACAGGGCTAATTTTTCAGTTAATATACTCTTCGTCTTTGAAAGATGGGCGCTGTTAAAAATAAAAAATTTGTTCCTCATATACTATAGTATACCGCGTCATAAATTTTTTATTTTCGCCTAGTCCAAATTTCAAATGACTTCGAGTAATATATTTTAAATAAAATGAAAGGATAACGCATATGGCACGTATTGCTGGGGTAAATATACCAGATAATGCACATATATCAATTGGCTTACAACATATTTACGGTGTTGGTATTTCTCGTGCCAATCAAATATGTCAAGTAACGCAAATTAATCCACAAACAAAAGTGGCAAATTTAACTCAAGACGAGATGGAATCAATTCGGGTGCAAGTTGGTACATATATGATAGAAGGTGATCTTCGTCGCGAAGTATCAATGAACATCAAACGTCTTATAGATTTGAAATGTTATCGTGGTACTCGTCATCTGAAAGGGCTTCCCGTGAGAGGGCAACGGACAAAAACCAATGCTCGCACAAGAAAAGGCCCTAGAAAAGCGATTGCTGGTAAGAAAAAATAAATATTTTACGTAAAAAGGAATTAAAATAAATGTCAAAAGCAAACACAGCAACGAAAGTGCGAAAAAAAGTTAGAAAAGTGGTAAATGAAGGCTTAGTGCACATTCATGCCTCTTTTAATAACACCATTATAACCATCACAGACTGTCAGGGCAATGCATTATCTTGGGCTTCAGCTGGCGGTGTTGGTTTTAAGGGTTCTCGTAAAAGCACTCCGTTTGCAGCGCAAGTTGCAGCAGAAAAAGCTGGAAAAGTTGCCCAAGAGTATGGAATGAAGATATTGAAAGTTCTAGTGCAAGGTCCTGGCCCTGGTCGTGAATCTTCTATTCGTGCATTAAATGCATTGGGATTTAAAATTGAAAGTATTTCGGATGTGACACCATTACCACATAACGGTTGCCGTCCTCCGAAAAGACGCAGAGTTTAGAGGAGAAAATAAATGGCTAGATACACAGGACCTAGATGCAAATTAATGCGTCGTGAAGGTTTAGACTTATCTTTAATTAGTGCTAGAAAAAGTGCTGATGTAAAGTGTAAATTAAATACATTACCCGGACAGCATGGGGCTGCCAATACTGGTAAATTGTCAGATTTTGGTGTTCATTTACGTGAAAAACAAAAAATTCGTAGAATATATGGCGTATTAGAGCGTCAATTTAGAAAATATTTTTCAAAAGCTCATCAACAAAAAGGTTCTACTGGTGAAAATTTATTAAAATTGCTAGAATCAAGATTAGACAATGTGGTATTTCGTATGGGTTTTGGCTCTACAAGAGCCGAAGCAAGACAGATTGTATCACATAAATCAATTGCAGTAAATGGTAAATTAGTAAATATACCATCATACCTAGTAAAAGCAAATGATGTTGTAACTGTAGTTGAGAAATCAAAAAAACAAGTACGTATACAAGAATCCCTGTCGTTATCCGAACAAATTGGTTTTCCTTTGTGGGTAAGCGTGGATATAAAAAAAATGGAAGGAATCTTGAAAAACCTACCAGAGCGTACGGATTTATCTAATGATATCAATGAGCAGTTAGTAGTAGAGTTTTACTCCAAATAATATATTTTTTGTCGTTAAAACCTGGACGTTGTTAAAAATAAAAAAATTATTCCTTATGGGCAGATAGTCCACTGCGTCATAAT
>CANISK010000066.1 GCA_947470205.1 Neisseriaceae bacterium
ATATACATACAATCAATAGGTTATTATTATCATTCGATAAAATAATCATTTATAAATCAATTATTTATAACATAATGCATCAAATGAAACAAATTTATCACCGTTAAAAATTAACCAACATGCTGTATAATTATGCATAATCAATTTTAAGAGATTGATTATGCAATATTATAAAAAATCTAACATAATACTTTACGAAAGAACACAAAATGTTTATGCCTAAAAATCACGAATTCTATGCAAAAAAATATCTGGACAAAATAGCAGAGAATACCCATAAACTTACGCCAGAAGAAAAAGGGCTATTCGTTGAAATAGTAACAAAAGCACAAAAAATTTCCACAGACAACGATAATCTTTGTAATACTTATTTTAATGAACTACATAAGACAAATGGATATGGTGAAGTGTTAAATAAATTGGGGCTATATGCTGTAAATTGGACTAGTAGTGACAAAGCGGCAAAAAAATTAAAAGCTATTCAACTTCAAATAATTCATCAACCTAAAAATGTTACATCAAAAATAGTTGATAATGCAATTAAGAATAATGGTGTAAATCTGAAAAACTGTGCTGCATATCAGAAAAAATGTGAGCAAGTAAAGATGGGCGAGCTTAAACAACACTACATTACGAAAATACAAAATATACAACTTTTTCAAACAGATCTCAACAGTGGCATTATGAATACATTAGAACCTAACAAGTTTGACTTCATGAAAGGCACGGGTACCATGAGTCATAAAATAAATCAGCTCACATCTGTGTGGTTTTATCAACCAAATAAACTGCGCACTATTATATATTATCTACAAAGGTCTCTAAGGTAGCACTTACTAAAGATTATATTTTGCAACCACTAAAATTTCTTGAGATGTTGAGGCAGTGTACATCTCAGAACAAATCAGTTTGTTTGATTATTGATTCGAACAATCCACAAGATCTGCATTTATTGGAAGCAAGGTTTGAGGGTAAAGGGTTACATAATTATTTTAGAATTATTGATATAAAAAGACCGCCAGCAGACAATACCTTTACGATTAACGAGGAAATTGCTGAGCATCTTACTTATACACATCAGGAGATTGACACTCATTGGAATGCAATTGATGCTATCATTAATCAAGCTCAAGCAAAAATTAACCCCCATCAGTATCAACTAACACAAGATCTAGAGCAATTAAAAAATTCTAATAGTCGAGACAATTATAATCAATCTGAATGTAATGAATTGATTGAACACTTTATTGTTCGTACTCAGCAAGATGCATATCTTAATTCTTATCAATCTAATCAAAATCAAGATATTAATATATATAACCCATCGGCAGAATTAATCAAAACCTATCAGTACACCATTACCAACAAAGAAGACTTTCTAAAGATTTACGATATTGAAAAACTTAAAACAACCGATGTACCTTTATCTGTACCTTTATTTATGAAATTAAAACAATACTGTGAAAATAATCAACAATTTATTTTAAGTGATATTACAGACGAAGAATTGCGTGGTGAATTGAAAGAGGCTGTCATAATGCACGATAACAAAGGATATAAATTTGAATTCATTGAAATCAAAAACCCTATGTTTAATCGAACGTCAGTACTTACCACACAAGAACAAAATGATTATAATCAATTAATACAGCAAATAGACCAAAAGATAGGACAGATACCGACAAAAACAGTTAAAATAAAAGGAATAGATAAACCTATCAATCGCGAACGAGCAGATAAGATAAGTATTGATATCAAAAATCAAGAAACACTAGATGCTGATATGCACAGTGGTGGATTGATGGTGCATGCTAGATTGTACGATAGAACACAAATGGTGAAATTATTAACTGCAATTAAAAGTAAAGACCAAGCATTATTTATCGAGGCTATGGCTAATATAATTTCTGGTTTACCAGATAACTTAAGTGGACATAAGGGCACCTTTAAAGAGACTTTTACAGAATTGTTTGTTACTGGTAATTTTCCAAATCCAGGTGTTAAGTCTATGTATATGCACTTCTTTTTGCGATGTGGAATGTTATATTAAAAAAGTTAATTGATAGTGCGTCATTCCCGATAAATTGGGAATACGTACCTCATCATGCTTTACATGGATCACCTAAATCAGCGAGGACACCAATTTGTTGATTCTTGTTCATATCTGTTGATTTTTGCCACAATAAATTAAATGGGCGATACAATTTGCGATATGTCGGCATCTAAAGAAAGATGTGCGAGATAAAAAATATGTTAAAATAAGCACCTAATAATCTACTTTAACTGTACTCTTTGTCTTTGAAACATGGACGTTGTTAAAAATAACAAATTTATTCCTTATATACTATAGTATACCGCGTCATAAATTTTTTATTTTCGCCTAGTCCAAATTTCAAATACTGTGAGTATATATAATATAAGGGTGTTATGAATATTTTATCTAAAATCTCCTCCATATTTTCCTACACCACAAACCCCATAGACTATAAAAAAGAGCTTATGGGTGGGTTTGCCAATTTCATGGCAATTTCATATATTATTGCCGTTAATCCACTTATATTAAATGCCAATGGGCAAGGGTTTCCACTAAACCCAACCATTAGCGCCACTGTTCTCACTATTTGCATAATGACCGCATTTGCAGGGCTTGTTATTCGTTTACCTTTTGTAATAGCACCCGGCATGGGACTTAATGCCATGATAATATATACATTTGCTATACATCAAAAATTATCCATCCCAATCACTCTTGGGGTGATATTTTGGTCTAGCATTATTTTAATCATTTTTTCCGTAACTAATTTACGGCAAAAAGTTATTGATGCCATTCCTGAAGTGATTCAAATTGCTTTATCGGTAGGGATTGGGTTATTTTTAATTATGGTTGGGCTTAAAAATGCGCAGATTATTGTGAGTAACCCGAATACATTACTTGTAATAAATAAATTAAATCTATCTTCAATATTGTGTCTACTTGGGTTTATCTTCGCGGCTATTTTGTTTATAAAACATAAAACATACAGCATGTTGCTACCAATTATTGTAATTACAATTTTAAGTATAATATTTCATATCACCACGCTCCCAAGTAACATTTTAACCATGCCAGACTTTAGTCTATTTGCACAAGTAGATATTTGGCATAGTTTGTCATTGAGTGTACTACCTTCTATACTTTCATTATTTTTGGTAATGTTCTTTGATGCTACATCATCAGCAATTGGGCTACTGACCCAAATAAACCACGATTGCAATGATCTCAAAAAAATTTACTATAAAAAATCTCTTTTTTCAGATGGATTGGGTAGTGTAGTTAGTTCAATACTTGGCTCCTCCCCTACTGCAATATTTGTAGAAAGCTCGGTTGCGATACATAACGGAGCTCGCACTGGATTGGCATCAATAGTAACCGCTCTATTATGTGTGCCGTTTTTATTTCTATCCCCACTAATTAGCATTATCCCACCAATTGCCACCTCCCCAATTTTAATGTTGGTGGGTATGTTAATGGCAAATAATTATAAAAAATTACACATACATGCTTTTGAGGATTTTATTGCGGTTGTTTTAACTGCAATAATGATTCCCCTTTGTTTCTCAATTACCGCTGGAGCTGTATTTGGGATTATAAGTTACACTATACTTAAAATCCTCCTTGGAAAAACTAAAGAGATCAATGTGGGTCTTATAATTGTTGCGATTTGTTGTTCATTTTGGTTTGTTATATATTGATAAAAAGAGGATTTATATGGCAAGTGTTAATTTAGGTTTCGAGCAGTCTTTATGGGACATGGCAGATAAACTCAGAGGTAATATTGAGTCATCAGAGTATAAACACGTAGTACTAGGATTAATTTTTTTAAAATATATCTCGGATGGATTTGAAGAAAAGTACAACCAACTTGTTAATGATGGCAATGGATATGAAGAAATAGCTGATGCATACATTGCAGATAATATATTTTTTGTTCCAACTGATGCTCGTTGGGAAGTTATTAAAAATCATGCCAAGCAACCCAATATTGGACAGATTATTGATAATGCAATGATTGTACTAGAAAAAACCAACCCTAGTTTGAAGGGGGTATTATCTAAAAATTATGCTCGTCCTGAGATAGATAAGACCAAATTAGGTGAATTAATTGATTTGTTTTCTTTCAAAATTGGTGATAAAGAATCACGGGCAAAGGATGTTCTAGGACGTGTATATGAGTATTTTTTGAGCAACTTTGGTTCATCAGAGGGTGAGTTTTATACTCCGCCTTCAATAGTTAAATTATTGGTACAGATGATTGAACCTTACATTGGGAGGGTGTACGATCCATGTTGTGGTAGCGGTGGTATGTTTGTACAAAGTCAAAAATTTGTGGAAGAACATTGCGGCCGCAAAGATGCCATTCATATTTACGGACAAGAATATACCGCAACCACTTGGCGTTTATGTAAAATGAATTTGGCAATTCGGGGAATTGATGGTAATTTAGGTGAGCGGGATGCTGATACTTTTGGTAGTGATTTACATAAAAATTTGAGAGCGGACTATATTTTAGCTAATCCGCCATTTAACATCAAAGACTGGGGTGGTGAGCGATTAAAGGATGATGCACGTTGGAAATATGGTATCCCACCTCAAGGTAATGCAAATTTTGCATGGATATCACACATGATATCTAAACTATCTCCCAGAGGAATAGCTGGATTTGTTTTGTCTAATGGTTCTATGTCAACTAGTGTACGTGAAGAATTTGAAATTAGAAAAAATATTGTTGATGCTGGGCTGGTGGACTGTATTATAACTATGCCAACAAATTTATTTTATACAGTAACAATTCCAGTTTGTTTATGGTTTATAACCAAAGAAAAGAAATCAAAAAGTGGGCATGATAGACAAAACGAGATATTATTCATTGATGCCAGAAGGCTTGGAACAATGGTAACACGCAAACATCGTGAATTATCAGAGGATGAGGTTAAGCTGGTTGCAGATACTTATCATAAATGGAAATACGATCAGGGTTATGTAGATGTTCAAGGATTTTGTAAAGTTAGCATGCTAGATGAAGTAAGGCAACATGAATATATTTTGACTCCAGGACGTTATGTTGGTTTGGAAGAGGCTGCGATAGAAAGTGAGATTTTTTGTGATAAAATGCAACGATTAACGTCCGAACTTGCCGAGATGTTTGCTAAGTCTAATCATCTACAGGATGAGGTGAGGCAAAAATTAGGGAGTATCGGTTTTGATTTTTAACGCCAATTTTGATCTAAAAACCTGTCATCCTCGCGAATGCGGGGATCCAGTGAAACGTTATAGAGCATGGATTCCCGTTTTCACGGGAATGACAAGGATCTCGCGGGAATGACAAGGATCTCGCGGGAATGACAAAAAACTGCGCGGGAATGACAAGGATCTCGCGGGAATGACAAAAAACTGTCATCCTCGCGAATGCGGGGATCCAGTGTTTATTAGTTTCTTATGTCGAAGTAGCGTTTTAGTATTTAATAAAGGCATAACCATGTTAGATTTAACAAGTTTAAAGAAATCGATCAATCATTATAATGAATTACTAAACACTGCACATGATAGCACCCAGACACAAAGTTTACCAAAAATTATTCAAGATGCAATAAAAGAGGCCGTGATTCAAAATTTTGAAGTTGCTTATGAATTATCTTGGAAAATGATTAAAAGGTGGTTGGAGCAAAATTTTAGTTCAGATTATGTTGCTGGAGTAACACGCCATGAGTTATTTAGATTAGCCAGAGAGTCATTATTAATTAATGATGTAGATAAATGGATGGTATATCATAAAGCAAGAAATGAAACATCTCATACTTACGATGCAATTACTGCCGAGGAAGTGTTTGTATTGGCAAGTGAATTTATTCATGATGTAAAAAAATTATTAGTAGTATTAGAAAGTAAAAATGATTGATCTTAGCCCTTATCAATTAGATATAGTAATTAATATCCTAAAAAATCATGTACCTAAATGTGAAGTAAGAGCATTTGGCTCACGCTATAAATGGACGGCAAAAGATTATTCGGATTTAGATTTGGTCGTAGTTGGTAATAAAAAACTTGATAAAAAAATAATTTATGATTTGCAAGAATCTTTTAGCGAGTCTGAATTACCAATACGAGTGGACGTTTTAGATTGGCACGCAATATCAGATGAATTTAAACAGATAATCAATCAAGGCTATGAGGTGATACAAAAGAAAACAATCCAATTACCAGATGACTGGGAAGTAAAAAAGATTTTAGAAGTTGGAAAAATAATTACAGACAAAGCCCCATCATGTAAAAATCCAGAATATTGGGGCAGCATTATGGATTTTATTACACCATCATATTATAACAATAATAAAAAATTAGGTAATGTGGCACGCAAATTATCACAATTTGGCATAAATGCATTATCTAAAAATATTATACCAAAAAATAATGTTATGATTACTTGCATAGGTTCTGATATGGGCAAAATAGCAATTAATAGTAATGATTGCCTTACAAATCAACAAATTAACTCAATAGTTATTAATTTGAATCTTGCTGATGTGGATTTTATATATTATTTAATGTGTTACAATTATAATAAATTACGCAATTTGGCTTCTGGTGGTACAACAATGCCAATTATTAATAAAACAACATTTGAAAATATTAAAATAAATTTACCTCCACTTGCAACACAAAACCAAATTGCATCAATACTATCTGTGATTGATGAAAAAATAAACATCAATAATCAAATTAATAAAAAGCTGGAAGAAATTGCCCAAGCGGTATTTAAGCAATGGTTTGTTGATTTTAATTTCCCCGATGAAAATGGAACTCCGTATAAAGATTCTGGGGGTTCTATGATTGATAGTGAACTTGGCAAAATCCCTAAAGATTGGAGTGCTAACAAGATTACAAATATAATTAATCGTGAAAACATTTCTTATAAATGCGATAAAAAAGATTTACATAATAATGGAAATACCTGTATTATTGACCAAGGCAAGAACGGGTTGTATGGCTTCACCAATAGAGCCCCTGATTTTATTGCAACCTATGAAAATCCAGTAATAGTTTTTACAAATCATACTTGTAATTTTTGGTTTGTTGATTATCCGTTTTGTGCTATACAAAATATTTTACCTTTTAGGGGAAGGTGTGGCTATGATGAATATTTTATATACTATTTAACAAAAGGAAGTATGAAATGCACTGAATATAAGGGGTATTGGCGTAATTTTGTCGCTAAAAATTTTATTATTCCAAATACTATGATGGCAAATAAATTTAGTCAAATTGCTAAAATAATCTTAAATCAAATATCTCAAATGAATAAAGAGATAAAGATATTGCAACAAATTCTGGATACATTATTACCAAAGCTCATGTCAGGTGAGATTGACGTGAACAGTAACCGTCATTGCGAGGAGCAAAGCTCAGTTGCAATCTCACAGAAATAGCTGGTTAAAGTGAAAAATACGCAGTTTTTTGTCATTCCCGCGCAGTTTTTTGTCATTCCAGCGCAGTTTTATGTCATTCCCGCGCAGTTTTATGTCATTCCCGCGCAGTTTTATGTCATTCCCGCGCAGTTTTATGTCATTCCCGCGCAGTTTTATGTCATTCCCGCGCAGGCGGGAATCTAGTAGGTGCAACATGAT
>CANISK010000067.1 GCA_947470205.1 Neisseriaceae bacterium
ATTTTAACTAATTTGTTTCCATGTGGTGTGTCTTAATTTATGGGTTCATTATAGTATTTGCTCATCATCAATAGAGATGAGTTTTGATAATTTTTTGAATTCCATTTTTATTTATGTTCCCCGCAATAGTTCTAATGTAGTGCACCAACATTTCCTCATTATCAAATTTTAAATCATCTTTGACCTTTTGATAAATCAAAATTTTCTTGCTGTGCGATTATTAACTTTAACTGTTATTAATTTTTTCTACTGTATCTATATTAACCGACCCAATTAAATCACTTAATGTAGGAATGGACTTTTATTTACTTAATATTGTAGTTGATACCTTAATTAGACCATAATTTATTATATTTGATTTATCGCCCTTAATTATTAAGGGTAATTGGTCTATTGAAGTACCTTGAAAATATTTAATGATTTGAATGTTTTTATGTTTCATGTAATATAGGGATTTTATTTTCAATAAATTATCTGAGGATGTAATTATATAAAAATCAGATTTGTCAATTGGTAAATTATTTAAACTATTAATATACATATATTTAGATTTGAGATAAAATTGCATTGATAATGAATCAATCTTATAGTCAATTAATTGACAATTTGGAATTTTATTATTTATATATTTCGCGATATTATACCCTGCATCATAGTTAATGTACACTTCTTTATAAATTGATAAGATATTTATAAATGTTATATTTATCATCAAAACTCCACATATTATTACTTTTGTTAGTTCATTTTTATGGTAACTTAAAACAAATATTAAAAATGAGACACAGCCAAAAATAATAACTGCATATTTATATATGCCTGTTAAAATAACCCACCCAGTTATAAGACATATAATTATAATAATTCCAAATAATCCAATTTGAAAATAGTAGATTATTTTGTGAAATGAATAATTTTTGGCGGTATCATATATCCATGCGCTACAAATGATCGCACCAAATGGTATAATGATATTTGTATAATAATCCAATTGAAATGTGGTGATACTAAACACAATAAACGGAATAAAAAATAAACACATTAAAAATAAATAGTTAAAATTTTTGAATAATTTTTGTTTTATTATGTTATAGATACTTAAAAGAAAAACCATTGACCAAGGTAAGAATGACCATAGTATGGTATGTATAAAAAAGAAATAATGCGCATAATCTCCCACCCCGTTACGCGTAATCTCTCCAGTATTAAAAAATCTACCAAACTGACTGTCCCATAAAAACCATTTTATCCCAGATACATGACTTTTACCAAAAATTATTTTTTCTGGATGGGCGTCAAATTGTATGTACAAGGCATACAATTCAGGGGTGATGCATATCAATAATAAGGCTAATGCTAGTGTTATTTTTATTAAAGTTAATCTAAGTGAATTGAGGAAGTGGGGGGATTCTTGCCATATTTGATAAATGATAGGCATTACAATGCCAGATCCAATTAATAACACCACAAATATACCTTTAGTCATAATAGCACATGCCATATAAATTGAGGCAATTATTAGTGATTTTATTTCAAATCGTTTTGCTTGAAAGTATATTAAATAATAATAACAAGACGGCACAATTGTACCAATTAGATATGCCTCAGCTCTGAGGTCTACTGTTGATGAGATTAAAATACGGATAGAGCTTAGAAAAATTAATGTAGATAATAATCCAATAGATTTGTTAAATAAATATTTTCCAAGTTTATAGGTGTAGTATGCCCCTATGAGATTAAAGATAAAACCTGGTAGCATATATGCAAATGAATTAATGCCAAATATGACAAAAGAGATTGCAGTACACCAAAATTGAAAATGTGGTTTATCAAGCCAGTCACTGTTCAGGTAAGTTAGATTTATCCAATCATGATTTAAAATAATATTTTTTGCAATTACGGCATATAAAGTTGGATCATCATTTCGAGAAATGGGAAATAATAATCCAAGAAAGTTTACCCCAACTGTAAGGGCAATGAGAATTATAATTAGTGTATCTTGGTTTTTAAATAAATGAAAATCACGATACTTTGAGCGTGTCAAATAATGTTTTTTAAATGAATAGTTTTGCACAGTTGGGTTTTCAAGTGTTTATGGGTATTTATTTGCACAAATAAGAGCGCGGCTAATCTTGAGAGCTTTGGGAGTTGTAAAATACAATTTGTACCAAGATATACCCAATAAGTCCACTAGCTATAACATCAATTGGCCAATGCCATCCAGTAGCAACACGGGCTATAGCCACCAATGCCAACAATACAAATGATATAAAACGAATAAATTTATGGGTAAAGGTATTTTGCATAAAAAATAACCTATTTAAGGCAAATATAAAAATCGCAACCAGGCCCGTGTGCCCAGATGGAAATGACATAAATTCTGAACCAGAAACGTCTTCCCCACCAATTAACCATGTAAATGAATTTGGAGGTAATACTATAAACGGACGAGGTTCTGCAAATATTTTTTTTAAAATAAAGAAAACTACTAAGTACAACCCAAATAATGTGATTATTTTTAGTGTTTTATCTTTTTTATAAAAGAATGTTATAAGTAATAGGATTATAGGCAAAATAAGATGTTTCAGGTAGGTAATATAGCTAATTATAAGCCATATCTTTCCTGGTAAATATTTGGCTAAACCATTAATTTCATAAAATAACCTCTGGTTAAATCCTGCCCCCCAAATAATAAGTGCAACAATAGTAAATAATGTAAATAATAATTTATTTAATGAGAACCACGAGCACCATTTTGTTGTGCATTTGTTTATTGTACACACCATAATTTACTACCCCTATAATTTAAATACTTCGAATATATTTGCTATTTGTATAAATGAATGTATAACATTATAACATGAATTTTATAAATACTGTATAATGATGTTAAATAAAATTAATTAAATTGGGGTAATTTAACATGACAGATACCGATAACCAGCCTATACAAGAAAATGAATATAGTAGTAGCAGCATAAAAGTATTAAGGGGGTTAGATGCAGTTAGAAAAAGACCTGGGATGTATATTGGAGATACATCAGATGGTACTGGCTTGCACCATATGGTATTTGAAGTGTTGGATAATGCTATAGATGAGGCATTGGCAGGACATTGTAATAACATAAAAGTAATTATTCATCCCGATAACTCAATATCAGTAGAAGATAATGGGCGTGGTATTCCTACAGACATTCACATAGAAGAAAATCGTTCAGCAGCGGAAGTAATCATGACCGTACTTCACGCGGGTGGTAAATTTGATAATAATTCATACAAAATATCCGGTGGTTTACATGGTGTTGGTGTATCTGTTGTCAATGCCCTATCCGAATGGCTAAAACTCACTATCTGGCGTGATGGCACAGCACATAGCATGGAATTCCATCACGGAGAACCAGTGGCACCTCTTAGTGTTACTGGAGATGCAAATGGTAAAAAAGGCACTAAGGTGCAGTTTATGGCAAGTATTGATACATTTGGAGTTATAGAATACCATTATGAAATACTTGCAAAAAGAATTCGTGAATTATCATTTTTAAATAATGGAGTGTCCATATCATTAACAGACACCAATACCAATAAAGAAGAAAATTTCGCATTCACAGGTGGTATTGCAGGTTTTGTAGCGTATGTAAACCGCAGTAAAACTATTGTTCACCCCACATTATTTCATTGTATAGGAGAAAAGGATGACATAACCGTCGAGGTTGCCATTCAGTGGAACGACTCATATCAAGAAAATGTACAGTGTTTTACCAATAATATCCCACAACGTGACGGCGGTACACACTTATCCGCACTTCGTACAGTTATGACCAGAACCATAAATCAATACATAGAAGATAATGAAATTGCCAAAAAAGCCAAAGTATCAACCACAGGGGATGACATGAAAGAGGGCTTAACCTGTATAATATCTGTCAAATTGCCAGATCCAAAATTTTCATCACAAACTAAGGATAAGCTTGTATCATCAGAAATATCTCCCGTCATTCAAGATATCGTAGGAGAAGCACTAAAAAATTATCTCTTAGAAAATCCTGGGGATACAAAAATCATCTGCAATAAAATTGTAGAAGGGGCAAGAGCAAGAGAGGCAGCTAGAAAAGCTCGTGAAATAACCCGTAGAAAAGGGGTGTTAGATGGGCTTGGGTTACCAGGTAAACTTGCAGATTGTCAAGAACGAGACCCTGCACTATGTGAATTATATTTAGTAGAGGGAGATTCGGCTGGAGGATCGGCAAAAAATGGGCGTGATAGAAAATTTCAAGCCATTTTACCATTAAGAGGAAAAATACTCAACATAGAACGCTCTCGTTTTGAAAAAATGCTAGCATCTGAACAAATTACCAATCTCATAACCGCAATCGGAACCGGCATTGGTAAAGATGAATACAATCCAGATAAACTACGTTATCACAGAATTATTATCATGACAGATGCTGACGTAGATGGTGCACATATTCGTACACTCCTCCTCACATTCTTCTACAGACAAACCCCGGAATTAGTAGAGCGTGGCCATATTTACATAGCCCAACCACCACTATACAAGGTAAAACAAGGTAAAGTGGAGAAATATGTAAAAGATGATGACGCATTAAATGAATATTTACTAAATTTAGCTCTAGATGGTGCGTCAATTGCTGAAAATGGTATCTCCGTACTAACTGGCGTAGCTCTTGTTAATACCGCAAATATATATCTAAAAGCAAAATCTTCCATTGAGCAACAAGGTAAATATATGGATATTGAGGTGTTAAAAGCATTAATATTGTTTCCTAAGATAGACTTACACAATATTGATGGTGTAAACCAGGCAATCCATAATTTAAACGACAAACTTAGTCATCACAAGGTAGTAATTGAATCTCATTTCAATGAAGAAAATCAAGAATATACAGTTAAAATCATAAGAACAATTCATGGTAATAAAATAATAACCATTATAGATAATTATTTTTTAAATAGCGGTGATTATCATAGAATTATCAATGCATATAATGTTATTCACGAATACAGAAATAAAAATCTCTTAGTGTCTCGTGGCAATAACTCAAAAAATATCGCCTCTTTTGAAGAGTGTTTGAGCTGGCTAATGGACGATACCAAAAAAGGATTAAACATCCAACGCTATAAAGGACTTGGAGAGATGAATGCATCGCAACTATGGGATACCACTATGGATCCACAGGTGCGTACATTGCTCAGGGTAACAATTGAAGATGCAATCTCGGCAGACAACACATTTAGCACACTAATGGGCGACGAAGTAAAACCACGCAGAGAATTTATCGAACAAAATGCACTACGTGCAAAAAATATTGATACATAAAACATCGTCATTGTGAGGGGCAAATCCCCGTGGCAATCCCCCATAGACAATTGTCATTCCCGCGAGATCCTTTGTCATTCACGTGAAGGCGGGAATCCATGTCCTACAATATTTATGCGTTCATTATTAAATTGGCAGTAGTATAGATATTTTATTGAAGAATTTTATTTGAGATTATGAAAAAATTATTATTTATTTTGTCACTAATTGTGATATGTATTAAAAATTACGCTTCTCCGATAATTATCCCAAATGCCATCAAACCATATACTTCAATTGCCATTAAAAGAGTATCAGATGGAATGGATATCTATTCCTTAAACCCAGATACAAAAAGGCTTATAGCATCCAACATGAAGCTTTTTACTGGTTATTTTGCATTAAACGAACTCAAGCCAGATTTTAGATGGGTTACAAAGCTCTACTATACAGGGGAAATAATAAGGGGTGTGCTAGAGGGTAATTTATATATAGTAGGCGGGGGAGACCCAAGTTTAGATGAAAAAGGATTGTATGAGATTTTAACCTCACTAAAAACTTACGGCATAGATAAAATCTATGGTAATGTAGTGATAGATAATTCAATATTTAACCAATCCTCAGCATATTCCATGCTACACTCCAGTCCATATGACACAGACACCATTCTCCCAAGTGGGCTTATGATAAATCAAGAGCTAACCCAAGTCTTTATCGGTGTAGACAAAAAAACAGTCACATTAAATAGTGATTTATATGGATTCAAATTAGTCAATAACCTCCAAGTATCTACAAAAAATACCCCATGTGTAGGGCTACTTGGTAAAATTAAAGTCACCAAATTAAATGATCAAATCACTTTAAGTGGCAAAATTCCCCCTAGTTGTAACAATAAAATCCTATCTTATAAGTTTCTCTCAAACTTTGCTTATAATAGAATGATGATATATAAGACATTAGATAATTTATCTATAAAGATTGTAGGGGACTTGGTGAATAATAAACAATATATCGCAAATGCTACCCTTATGTACCAGTATTACTCACCAAGTCTAGAAGAAGTATTAATCAACATGATGAAATATAGTAATAACCTAGATGCAGAGACTTTAGTTTTAACCGTAGGGGCGTACAACACCACAAACAGATTTACCTATAATCAAGGCACTAAAAAGTTTAGGCAATTTCTAAGGAAATATAATTTGGTAGAAACCCCTCATATAGAAAACGGGGCAGGGCTTTCAAGGAATGAACTTTTTAGTGCCAACGATCTCATACGCTTGTTACTTCACATTGCACGTTCTAACTACTATTCAGATATCATGACATCGTTGCCAAACCCCGGGAATGATGGTACACTCAAAAATCGCTTCGTAGAATACACAAATAGCTTATACGCCAAAACTGGCACTCTTTCTGACGTAGTAGCATTATCTGGATACTTCAAAAGCCAAAGTAATACAGTGTACGCATTTTCTTTCTTATTCAACAATGTGGATGATATGCCAAAAGAATACAGTACAAGACTAGATCACATCATCAGAAACACATTATCCACATTGAAATAAATATTATTTATTAACATCAATAATATCTGTTATATCTATCTCGCATTTCATTGGATCGTTAAGAAAATTTTTCACGAGTTGTTGTTTATCTGTTTTAATGCATGATGTTAGAAATTGTTCAATGTATTCATCTTGCATCATTCCCCAATCAGCGCCATTCTTTTCAATGTTCGCATATTTCAATTTAATTGACGCCATTGTCATTAACCATGAGTATTGATCTTGTTTGTATCTTTGCTGCAAACTTGCGCTTCTGTATGCTTTAAAAAATTTTTCAGGTGCACTCTTATCATACAACTCGCCATAAATTTTTTGTGCAGGAAATATATATGGTGAGCATGTGCTAGTTGGATTACATTTGTTATTTAGACTGTCTAAATCAATAAATATCAGCTTATATCGATTTCCTTTATCTTTTTTAAATCCCATATTTTCAAATTTCAAATCCCGATGAAAAATATTTTTTTTGTGTAATTCATTTAAGGCTCGAGATGCATCTTGTAAAGCTTGATTTGGCGTAGCAGGTATATCTTGAATTTTCATAATATCCACTTTTTCGGATATCACTCTTTTATTTAATTTATCATAATGTTGCCATGCAAAATGCTCTCGTTGTTGCGGTGGAAGTGATGTTAAAAATGATGCTTTGAATTTATATTCCTGATTAAAAAGCGCATCATTACGAATTGATAATTGTACATAAGGTTTTCTGTTATGATAATATTCTTCATAATGAGTTATTCTTTTACCCATTTCATTTTTATA
>CANISK010000068.1 GCA_947470205.1 Neisseriaceae bacterium
ATAAAATCACCGAGATAGAACCAGGTGCATTTAATGGGCTTGGTAATTTGGAACACCTTTATTTAACTAAGAAACAAATAGCCGAGATAAACCTAGGTGCATTTAATGGGCTTGGTAATCTGCAAATGCTTAGTTGGAGTGACATAGAAAAAGAGATAATACTAAATAGCTTCGGTGAAACATTAAAATGGCTGGAGAAGTTTATCGATACATCGAGCTCCCACTCTGTCAGAATTAATCAACAAAAGATCATCCAACATTACATAAATACAAAAAATAATACAACTCAAGAGGAGGAAGCTACATCCATAGCACTTCAGCAATACTGTTTAAATCTGTTAATTCATAAGACACTAACAGAACCAGATGCAATCAAATATTTGGTTGAAGATATATATAATGGCAAAATACTAACATCAGCAATAAAACAACCTCTTGATTGGTATATATCGTATTTTAAAAAATATGATTTAGAGCTATTGCCGTTTTTATCTAAAAATATAAATAATTTCTCTAAAGATGACATAACAAAATGTCTGCAAAATAATCAATTAATAATATCACCAACTAAATCTGATATAGAGAAATCGGCACAAGAGGCGTTATACAACAAATTAATTGCCCTAAACCCTGATTTAGCAAAAGATACAATAAATGATGCTCTATTACCAAAATTACAAAACGGTGAATTAGAAAAAGAGATAAAAAAAACAATAGACGAAAAAATGACAGAGTTTGTTAAAGCAAAAATTAATGATCTTGCCTCTTCTTTAGGAGCAGATTCAGATGAGTTGGTAAAAATAAAGAACGCCATTCAATCTATAACCAATAATCCTGATGAGTTTAATAAAATTGCAAAGGAATTGGTTGAAATAATGACAACTGCACACTCTAAACCAGTAAAAATCCAAAGATTAAAAAATGCAATACGAAAACTCATGACGCCAAAAGACTTCAACAAATATGGGAATATAATTACAAATTTGGCAAACACATTAGTAGATTTCAATATAGAGGACACTAAACAACAATACATAATTGATAATTATGCAGATATGTTATTAGCACAAGCACACACAGAAGACAACAAAAAGGAACTCTGCAAAATAATATCAGAGCATCTGGATTGGAATGCTGTTATTGAAAATAGAAAACAAATACAATATACTAAAAAATATGAGCAAATACAACAGCATGACAAACGATATAAACAAATGATACAAAAATTCAATATAAATGAAGCAACAGGTATTGTTAATATTTATTACGAGTATATTTTAAACACTTTAGCGTTCCGTACATATGAAAATATATTAGATATTTTAAAAAATGAAAGTACACCACAAAAATATAAAGAGCAACTAACATTAGTTGTTAATTATTGTAAAAGCAATGGCAGTTTTGGTGATGAAAATAAACCTGATGATGAATCACCACTTGGTGTGTTGGTGGTTATTCAGAAAAATGACAACAATAACACCAAGAAATATGCTTTATTAGCTATACCAAATCTTGAAAATCTAAATAATAACAATAATCCAGATATTAATATAGAAGAGGCATATCAACTCAATTTCATCAAAGAAAATCAAGAAAATCAAGAAAATCAAGAAGATAACAGTAACATAATAATATCAGAAGGTATGAACTCGAGCAATATCTCCAAAGTGATTTTACCTAAATATGTACATGAAGTAATAACGAAACATTTTACCGCATCCAACATATTTGCTCGATGTATTAGTAATCAGATTATTACACCTCTTATCAATAAATTTAATCTTAGCGAACCTTTAGCTAATACATTAAAATCTATTTTTTATCAATTATCGTCATTATCTGGTCATCATATTAAAACCGATGTGGCGGTTAAGAAAGAATTAATGAAAGAATGTAAAGATGAAGTGGTAAACAATGAGGGGTTTGCAGGATTAAAAAATTACGTGTTGGGTAAACTTGCAACTGAACCTCAAAACCAGATAATTAATGACGTTACAAAATCGGAAAAATACAAACAGATTATATTTGCCGAAATCATTAATAATATGACAAATGAACAGATAAAGCAGTTATCACAATTAATAAATGATAGTCCAAAAGATCCGCAATACTTTACTGAACAGTTATTAAACAATATAGCTGATGAATTAAATACATTACCATTAGATGAAAAAACTAAAAAAACAATAATGACAATGACATCCTTGATTGTTAGTCTTGTTTTTATGTGTGGATCTAGTATAAGTGGATGTGGTTATCACGAGGGAGGAAATAACGTTGCAGTTGCGAGGTACAGATTAATGGCTGTATATCATTTATCTCATGCTGTTGAATTAGGCGCTCAAGTTTTTACAGATAAGCAAAAACTAATGTTTAACAAAGAGATAAAAAACGCACTATTAACAGATGAATGTTCTGGGCAAATCTATAATAGATTATTCAGTGATAATTACTCTGATCAGGACATACGCAAAATGATAAAATTCATTTTAGATGAGAAAATTATAATGTGACCCATTGTCAATTGGAAATTCAAATAGACTTCTTGCATAACCTGATAAACTGCAAATTCGATATAAGAAAATTACACAGTCATTGCGAGGCTTGTTTACAAGCCGTGGCAATCTCAATGACTGGCACTCATTCTAGATATTGCTCTTTATTGCGTGTGAGATTGCCACACCATAATAAATCATGGTTCGCAATGACACTGATTCTGATGGAATCTTATGTAGAATTTGCGTTTTATGTGGTTATGCAAGAGGTCTAATATGAAACGCACCACGGAATAAATGTAAGTGTGGTTTGTAAGTTATGATATAATCTTCGCAATCTTAAATTAATAATAAAATGGTGTTTATATGAATAACTTATCAGATTTTTTGAGTATTATTGAAGTTGATGGTTCGGATGCCGCAAAATTCTTACAGGGGCAATTAACCAATGATATTAATTTATTAACATTGCCCATTGATAATAAATATAATTTTCAGTATTCTGCATATCTAAACCCCAAAGGAAGAATGCAGGCAACATTTTTTGTGATAATGGTATCTACAAATAAATACTACCTTATTACAACCTCTGATATCGTGGATTTAGTGTTAGCAAAAATTAAAATGTATGTTATGCGTTCTCAGGTTACAATCAATAAACTTGAAGATATATATATTTTATTTGGTGATAGTGAACATGAATTGGATAGCTCAACAAACATAAATATATGCGTTCAATTAGATCCATCTCACAGGTTATTTATATTACCAATTGGAAATTGCATCAATATTGACACCATTACCCAACAAAATACTCAATTTAAATATTTTTTAATTCAGAATCAAATCCCGCTTATTTATACCAATACCCAAAATGGGTTTGTACCTCAACAGGTGAACTTTGATAAGCTCAATGGATTAAATTTCAAAAAAGGTTGCTACGTGGGGCAGGAGATTGTCGCACGTTTGCATTATCTTGGTAAGTCAAAGCGTTCGATGTATATTGTCCATTCACCACATGAAATAACCCATGGCATGAATATTATAAGTCCAATATTAAATGGTCAGGTAGTTGGAATGGTGGTGGATGCAATTTATTATAATGATAAATATATTGGGTTAATTAGCATTCAGGATGAATGTTTGAATGAGTTATACCTAGATCAAGAATATACCAAACAAATTTGTCATGCAAAATAACCCACAAAAAAATATACATATACTCGGCATTGAAACTTCATGTGATGAGACCGGGGTTGCCTTGTATTCTAGTAAGTATGGCTTGATTGCGAATAAAATATATTCTCAAATTAGCCTTCATAATGAATATGGTGGAGTGGTCCCTGAGCTTGCCTCGCGAGATCACATTAAAAGGTTAACCCCATTACTTGATGAGTGTATGAAAGATGGTGTAATGCCTATTAATGAAATTGATGGTATTGCATACACCATGGGGCCTGGGTTAAACGGTGCATTACTGATTGGAGCATCATTTGCAAATGCTCTGGGGTATAATCTAGCTAAACCAGTTATCCCCATTCATCATCTGGAGGGTCATTTACTATCCCCTCTATTGGATGGTGTATTGGACGATAACCTCGAACACCCTAAAATTAAAACTCCTTTTATTGCGTTATTGGTGTCAGGTGGGCATAGTCAATTAATTGCAGTACACAAAATTGGTAAATATGAAATATTAGGCGATACGCTAGATGACGCAGCTGGAGAGGCTTTTGATAAAACTGCAAAAATGATGGGGCTAAATTACCCTGGGGGCGTAGAAATTGCCAAATTGGCTCAAAAGGGGGTGGATGTATATCGGCTACCACGCCCGATGATAAACCACGACACCCTTAATATGAGTTTTTCTGGACTTAAAACCGCAGTCTCAATTTTAATCAAAAAACTTGGCGGAGAGCAAATGCTTGATTTACAGACCAAAAGCAATATCGCCAGATCTATTGAAGAGGCGATTACTGACGTATTGGTAGAAAAAAGCATTCGTGCGGTAAAAAAAACTAATATATCTCGAGTGGTGTTATGTGGTGGTGTGAGCGCCAACCTAACCTTGAGAGCAAAATTTAACCAGATAAATAACATTCAAGTATTTTACCCACCACTTGATTTATGTACAGATAATGGCGGAATGATAGCAATTGCTGGGTATATGAAATATAAAACCGGAACATTTGACTATAGCTTTAAAGTGCACCCACGGTGTATATTATGAAAATTCACATACATCTTGGGCATTACCAGCAAAATAAACACAGTCAATGTAAAAATCTGGATTAAATCTTTGCGGGTACTTACCAAATATTAAATTACCAGCTAAAGTTAAATGGTTTTCTAGCAATAAATCTCGATTTTCTAGCACTGTAGGCAAACTTAATTGATTAAATTTTAATGCATCGAGAATTGCTACATTATCCTTTGCTAAAAATTCATAAAATAGTTCATAATTTAAATCAGTAGTATCACTTTTTTTTACCATACATTCATCGGCATATAACTTGTTTCCCTCTACAAATAGCCTCCTTAGTTCATCTTGAGATACTTTTCTTTTATCAGACCCAGCTTTTGTGATATAAAGACCTTTATTTGTTGCATATGGTTTATTTATCCCAGATTGTATACTTATTACCAATATTTTTTTTTCTTCTATATTATATATTTGGGTTATAGGATAAACTGGCGGTGTGATATTTGAACTTATGACATTACCAATTAACTGGTTTAGTCTACGAATATCATCATCACCAATACCAATAATCTCACCATGGTCAGTAACCCCAATAATCAGCAATCCACCCAATGCATTGGAAAACGCGACTAACTCTTCTGCTAATTGGTCAGCATTAGTGATATTTGTTTTAAATTGTGTAAAACTATCTTCACCATTAGCAATTCTTTTTAAAAGTGTGGTTATATCCATTTTTAATAATAAACCTTAATTAATCTAATTGTTACGGTATATAGTTTTTATTTAGATGGGTATCTAACGCATAACTTGCTCCTAGAAATGCTGGGAAATCTTGCATTATTACATATATGGGCATATTTACTAGATATGGTCTATAACGCCCCTTGTCTTCAAACCTTGAACGAAATTCGGACTTAATAAAAAACTTTATCATTTTAGGGATTATCCCGCCGCCGATATAAACTCCACCAAATGAATTTACCGTTACTGCGAAATTGGACACTACCGTTGCAAACATCCTACAAAATATATCTATCGTTTGTCTACATATCCAATCCGCACCAGTAATACCAAGTTCCACTATTTCAGATGGTTCTGGAAGGCGTTCGATTGATTTTTTATTTATATAGTGAAGTCCTTCGTAAATCAGCTGTAGTCCAGAACCTGATATAAAACGTTCAAATGATACATGTGAAAAACGCTTGTGAACAAATTTCCATAATTCTATCTCTTCATCATTTACTGGTGCAAAACTAGACCTACCGCCCTCAGATGGTATTGAGTAATATTCTCCCGTTGGCGATTTAAATAAAGTCGCCATGCCAAGCCCAGTGCCTGGCCCTATGATTGCAATTGGCTTGGTTTCATCTGGATCATGACGCCCCCCTATTCTCACTAACTTCGTATGATCTAAAAATGGTATCGCAAGGGATAATGCATGAAAATCATTTAAAAATAACAGATTGTCTAGCTTTGATTTAGCTTTTGCCTCAAGAGTTGAAAATGCCTGCCACGGGCTATTTGCCATTGAGTATATCTCTTGCACCTCTGGTGCGGGGAGGGCTATTGCTGCATTTTTTATAATATCTCTATAGCCAACACTATCTAGATAACTGTGTATTGCCTCTACCACGCCTTTATAATCTTTGCATTTTAACACCTGAGTGTATTCATATTTAAATGGTGATGTCTCTATTGAAAACCTTGCATTAGTCCCGCCAATGTCTGCAATTAATCGTGGGTAGTTGTTTGCTGTAGTCATATATTTATATCATCCATAAAAATGTTTATTATTTAATATGTAGATAGCTCATTTATCATGGGTTTAGTATAACATTTTTTTACAATTATGGTTTATGTAAAATAAGTGAATAAATGAATTTGAAGAAGAATTATTCAGATTTGAAGAAATATTCTTCAAATAAGATGGGCTAATTCAATTAAAATTACTACATAAACAAAATAAATTTAATTTATTAATTTTTAGGAACTTTTATAATCATGGCTAATAATTCTACCTTCACAACCGCACCTCACTACATGAATAATAGTCTGCCCAACACATTAGATAAAAAGAAAGCACCAGGTACCCAATACTCAACACTCTTTGCAGAGGTCACCACAGAAAATTTTGCTAGTCTTCCCAGACGTTCATCAATCACAACAGCAACTGAAAGTTTATCTCAAGGAATGATTGGGGAAAAAGAAGATCATCATCAGCTTAATATAACAACCATGCAAGATAAATTAAACCAAGTAAAAAATAATCTTTGCGAACATAATAAATTTGTAAAAAATGCAAAATCATCTACCGCAGAAATCATAACAAAATTTGCAGATAATATAATTAATGCAAATACTAAAAATGAAAAAAATAATACAATTTATAAAATTGCAAATAGTGACCTTAGGCAAAATTTAATGAATGCTATTAAAGGTAATGATGTAATTACTGAAGGGTTGATTGGCAAAAAAGGTCATGAAATAGAAAAACAAATAAAGGCATTGCTAGAGAAATTATTAGAAATAATCGATACACATTATCAAAATACATCAAATATGGAAGAAAAAAATTCAACAATAAAAATCGTTAAAAAAAATCTTTTTGATGGGTTGACTAATTTGATAAAAGAACGTCACCAAGAAGATAATGCATTTAATATATTATTAAAGAACATTGATAATATCTCAATAGCAGGTGATACAGATATAAAAGACCTAAAAATACCTCAACATATTTATGATAATGTTGATGGTATGATTGATGCTTGTAAATATTTAGAAGCACAATGCGAGAAAAAAGTATAATGAACCCATAAATTAAGACACACCACATGGAAACAAATTAGTTAAAATAATGGTAATATTAATTTGTTTATAAGGTGTATAAAATGAAAAAATCTAGTTATGATAACAGCTTTAAAGTTAAAGTGGCAATTG
>CANISK010000069.1 GCA_947470205.1 Neisseriaceae bacterium
AAATGTTGTCATTCCCTAAGTCGTCGGGAATCCAGTTTTACAACACCCAACATTCATTTTAAAAGGTGACTATCTACATTGAATGGATTCCCGCCTGCGCGGGAATGACATAAATTGGCACTTTTATAGGTTATGCAAGAAGTCTAATACAATTAATAAGGGATTTTGTCCCTCATTGGAACTGATTTTCATGCCATAACTTTAGGCTATTGACAAGAAATTCAGGATATTTTAAACAATCGCACGCAGAAAATTTTAGGGTTTAAATCTCCTAATTTTATGGTAGCCCAAGAACTTGGGACTTGTTGCACTTAAATTCTGCGGATGCGATAATCATTTCAAAGGCGTATCCGTATATATTAAACCTAATAGGACATTAAATATGGAACAAATTCCAGATAAAACCATCGGTAATGATTTGATTAATATTTTGGATAATGCAAAACTACCAATTCCAAATAATACCCAAGGTGTGAAACATAAAAGTGAATCTAAAGTGTCTCGTATTCCGATTAAAGTTATCCATGCTCCTGTACTAAAAAAACCAGAATGGATAAGAGTTAAGCTATCTACGAATAGTAAATTTACCAAGATGAAAGAATTACTCCGTGAGCATAAGCTCCACACTGTGTGTGAGGAGGCAAATTGCCCTAATATAAATGAATGTTTTAGTAGTGGAACTGCCACTTTTATGATCATGGGTGATATTTGCACTCGTAGATGTACATTTTGTGATGTAGGGCACGGTAGACCAAACCAATTAGACCCAAATGAGCCAAAGGAAGTAGCAAACGCGGTTAAGATTTTGGGGCTTAAATATGTTGTAATTACCAGTGTTGATCGCGATGACCTTCGTGATGGAGGAGCTATGCATTTTGTAGAATGTATAAAGGAAATCAGAAACACAAGCCCTGAGACTAAAATTGAGATTTTAGTACCTGATTTTAGAGGAAGACTTGATAAAGCTCTTGAGATATTATCTCAAAATCCTCCTGATGTATTAAATCATAATGTTGAAACTGTACCACGTATTTATAAACAAATTCGCCCTGGCTCTGACTATATGCATTCATTAAAATTGCTTGAGCAATTTAAAAAAACCAATCCACTCATCCCGACCAAATCTGGCATTATGGTGGGACTTGGTGAAACTGATGAAGAAATAAAAGATGTATTACAAGATATGCGTAATCATTCTATTGATATGTTGACTTTGGGGCAATATCTCCAGCCATCCACTCATCACACACCAGTGATGCGTTATATGCACCCCGATACATTTAAAGAATTTGAAACATATGCATATTCAATTGGGTTTAAACATGCGGCAGTGGGTGCGATGGTTCGTTCTAGTTACCATGCCGATACACAATCAAACAATGTACTCTCTTCGTCTTTGAGTACACTAACATAAAGTAAACAATACAACATGACCACACTTTCACAATCAATACAACATAAAGTAATAATCGAATCTATCGACTTGGAGGGTAAAGGAGTTGCCCGCATTGATGGTAAGACTGTATTTGTTGATGGCGCCTTGCCTCATGAAGAAGTTACCATTGAAATATACAAAAAGAAAAAAACATTTGATATGGGGCGTCTTATATCAATTGAGCTACCTAGTAAAGATAGACAAATTCCCCAATGCCCAAACTTTGGAGTATGTGGTGGATGTAGTATGCAACACTTGGATTTTAGCGCACAGATTTATCATAAACAAAAAGTCTTGGTTGACAACCTAAAACATATCGGTGGTGTTGCACCATTAAATGTATTGCCATCTATTATAGGTGTGCCTTGGGGTTATAGACATAAAGCTCGCTTTTCAGTGCGTTATGTACACAAAAAAGATAGCGTATTGGTTGGATTTCGTGAACGTGGATCCTCTTATGTTGCCAATATGAATGAATGCCACGTGGTACCGAAGCATGTATCTAATCTAATCCCGCAGTTTCGTGATTTATTATATAAACTTGCCATACGGGATAAAATCCCCCAGATTGAAGTGTCTGTAGGAGATAATGTCAGCGTATTTATATTTCGTGTGATGTGTGAAATGGCAGAAGAAGATGGTGCGCTTATACATCAATTTGTGAGTGATTATAATCAAATTCATGATCACCCAATACAAATATGGCTACAACCAAAAGGACTTGACAGTTGTTATTTATTTGCACCGCAAGATGATACAAAACATCTTAGCTACACCATTGATGCATTTAACATTAAAATGCCATATTACCCAACTGAATTCACTCAAGTAAACCCTTATGTGAATAACCACATGGTGAGTACTGCAATTAAACTATTAGATTTAAACGCTGATGATAGTGTATTTGATTTCTTCTGTGGTATTGGAAACTTTACCCTGCCGATTGCAAAAATGTGCCAAAATGTAACAGGTATAGAAGGAAATGAGGTGCTTGTAAAGCGGGCATTCGAAAATGCTAAATATAATAACTTGGAAAATAAAACGCATTACATGGCAACAAATTTATTTACTGTAACGCAAGAGTGGTTAGTGTCACTTGGAAGAAGAAACAAATGGCTTATAGACCCACCACGTGATGGAGCGATGGAATTAATAAAAGCCATCACTCCTGATATTGCACCAGAAAAAATAGTATATGTCTCTTGTAACCCAAGCACACTTGCGCGTGATGCCTCAATACTGGTGAATACACATGGTTATACGCTCAAAAACGCTATGGTATTAAATATGTTTCCCCATACCTCTCATGTTGAATCTATTGCTGAATTTGTACTTAACAGTTAAGTTATTTATATCTGAAAGCAATCTGTAAATCGCGTATATCTAGAGAAAACCTACGGGATGTAAATTGTAACATTATTACATTTTAAATTATTTTAACAGAGATATCATTTTTTTCTGGAGAAAATTTATTCAATCATGTCCATTGTCAGGCACGGAATGACAAAGAGCAATGATCATCTAAATCCGTGATGATGATGAATAAGTAGTGGTTATTTGTTGTTTTAGGTACTCTAACGGCACCACTCCAGTGAGGATTTTGCCATTTTCTAAAATGATGGTTGGCGTGGCTTCCACGCCAAGTTTATTGCCTAATGCTAATATGCTATTTATATTTTCATCTACGTTATCACAGGTGGATTTTTGCGGGAGTTTAACATCTTCACGCATGAAATTAGTAAATATGGCGACTGGGTCTGGACTACATAAAATTTGCTTAGCATGTGTTTTAGCTTCTTTATGAATGTATAGTGGATATAAAAAATAATAGACCGTAACATCGGTTAATTTGGCAATTACGTTGGTCTCTAGGCGTTTACAAAATGGACAATCTGGGTCTGTGAAGATGGCAATTTTGTATTTTGGTTTTTTGGATGTGTTGTATTGGATTGCCAAATTTAACGGTAAATCATTCCAAGTTATCTTTGTGGCATCCGTGAGGGCGTTTTGAGTGAGGTTGGTTTTTGTGGGTAAATCGATTAAATTACCTGCAAAAAGATATCTTCCTGTGGCATCCGTGTAAAATATTTTATGATTTGCAGTGATTTGATAGACATTTGGTACTGGAGAGTCTGCAATGGCAGTTATTTCTAATTTTGGTAATGTATCACTGAGGGATTTTCTGATTTGAGTATCTATTTTTTTATCTACCCCAAAGGTGAGCTGCGTTAGAATGCAAAATGTGTATAATATTTTTTTCATGTTGATTTTTTCTTTTTACAAGTTTTAAATAAATATTGCGTTTTATTGCGTATGTGATTGCCACTACTTGATAAATCAAGTCTCGCAATGAATAATATGCTCGCAATGACAAGGTTATTCGCGGGAATGACAGAGCTATATTATAGTATTCTTGCTAATGAGAAAGCCTTAAAACCTAATAAATCATAAAAATCTATATTTTTACTGAAGGCTATCACCTTAAATACCTCCCCCATATCATTAATACTAGTTAAGCGATTAATTTCATTATTATATTTTAATTTGGTTACTTGGGTTTCATTTTCTGTTTCATGTTCTACATGATTTAATATTCCGCAATTTATCAAAAATGCCCCTTGGGTTGTGTAGTCTATTAAATCTAGTCCATTTGCAATACCCGCATTTGCAATTGCTGTGAAATTTACACTAGCTGTAATATCCATTAAACCCGGTGGGTGCTCCAGAATGTTATCCACTTTAGTGTGGTGTATAAACCCACGTACCGTGCCATTCATGTGTTTTGGGCTATAAAATTCACGCTCACAGTATCCGTAGTCAATCAATATAACATAACCGCTATTTAATGAATTAGCAATATTTTTCATTAATTGAAGACTATTTAAATTTATATCGATAATAAAATTATTATATTTTGTTATTTCTGGCAAATTATCAATAATCATTTTTATGTCATCATTTGAGTATTTTTTATTAGTATATACAAATTTATTCTCCACACACCCAACATCTATGCGATATATTTCATCATCTTTATAGATATAGCTATCAGTTGGGTTGGCATCTAATAATTCATTGGCGATTATCACGCCATCAAAATCAATGGGTAATTTATCTATCCATTTTACTTTAGATACATATTTTGGATGGGCATTTTGCAGTTTTTGTTGCATTTCAAAAATTAAAACCGCACTTATCTCTAGCACATAATATGTATCAATATCATCCCCAATGTGAGATAAAATATCTATCATTAATTGCCCATTACCAGCTCCAAGCTCTACAATATTTTTATGCTCCATGTGGTTAAATAATTCATCAATTTGTGTGCCTAGTGAATAACCAAATAAATGTGATATACCGGGCGCGGTTACAAAATCCCCCATTTTGCCGAATTTGTGAAGTTGGTTATGATAATAGCCATAATTTTTATGATATAAACATAATTCAATGTATTGACTAAGTGGAATACTGCCGTTATTTTGTGAGACTTCTTTTTTAATTATTTCGTGAAGTTTATTACTTGTGGTTATCTCATCTGGGTGTGTGGTGGAATGTGAATTATTCATATTATTTAGGTCTTTTTTCTATCTAAACGTCTTTCATTGGGTGTTTTGCTTAGTTTACGATATATCTCTATCCTGTCTCGTGGTGTGAGTTGATATGTTATAACATCAATTTTGCGCCCAAATATTCCAATGGGTAAATTTGCCGTATCAGAAAAATCAAAATCTTTGAATTCATCGGCGATTTTGGATAATAATATGGCATTAGTCACAGAGGTATTTTGTGGAATCTCAAGAGATTTAATTATTTGTTTATCTTTGGTTGCAAATGCAACCTCAATGTAAATAGTGTTTATGGTCATGATGATACAATCTATTTAATATTTTATGTATTAAATAGATATTGTATCAATATTTGCACCTTTGTGTGAATATTAAACTTACATACCTTTTATGTGTGCATAAAATGTTTCCTGCAAATAGAGATTTGTAACTTTACTTGGGTTTGACCTTATCTCTTGCACATAATTTTCTAATAACTGATTTTTATTTAAATTATTACTATTATCATTTAGGTATTTTTCTATTAACTCCATTATTATATATGATGTAAATCTACCACAATCTTATGTTGTAAAAGTGGATTCCCGACGACTTAGGGAATGACAACATTTATTGATTTCTTATGTCGAATTAGTATTTTATGAGGTTATGCAAGAGGTCTATTCAATCTTTTTTCTAAATCTGGCTTTCTGTCTGCGGTGCTCTCTTGAAGAGTATCAGGCTTAGACTCAATCACATGAAAATATTGCGACTCTTGACTAAATGTATTATCATCATGTTTGACAAATTTAAAATTCTTGCCATCATATCCCGTGTAAGCATATTCTTGAGCATCTACTTCAATTAAATCACCTATATTTAAATCTAAATTATAACTCCACTGGTCAAGTAATACAATTGATGGATCGCTATCTTCATTAAACCATTCCCTGTTGTATCAATTTGTGCATTTGGTTTTTGCGCATTTAAGTGCTGGTTTAATTTCACCACCATTGTTTTATTGATATTTGCCATAGTAGTCGTATCCTTGCAAAATTTTGTTTTAAATGTAATGATATAATTTATTCAAGATTTTCACATAATATGATCTACGGTTTTGAATAAAATTTCTTCAAATGATATATTAGACCTCTTGCATAACCTCATAAAATACTAATTCGACATAAGAAATCAATAAATGTTGTCATTCCCTAAGTCGTCGGGAATCCAGTTTTACAACACCCAACATTCATTTTAAAAGGTGACTATCTACATTGAATGGATTCCCGCCTACGCGGGAATGACATAAATTGGCACTTTTATAGGTTATGCAAGAAGTCTATTTTTGATTTGCTTGTAGGCATAATTAGAATGTGGGCACAAGATGATTAAGACTTATCTAGTTTATTTTCATATGAGTAATAGTCCAAGTGTTGGTATAGCTCTTCGCGAGTTTGCATTTGGTTTATAACATTTTTTTGTGTGCCATCTCGTTTTATTGCCTCATACACATTTAATGCAGATTTATTCATCGCTCTAAATGCTGATAATGGGTATAGTATCATGTCCACCCCGTGAAGATGTAGCTCATCTTTGGTGTATAGTGGCGTCATGCCGAACTCTGTAATATTTGCTAAAAGTGGCACTTTTATCGCGGTTTTGATTTGTTGATACATATCAAGACTGGTTACCGCTTCTGCGAATATCATATCTGCACCGTTTTCTATGTAGGACAACATCCTAGTAATTGCACTATCTATTCCCTCATTTGCAATTGCATCTGTGCGTGCCATAATCACAAATTCATCATCATATCTAGCATCTACTGCGGATTTTATCCTATCATTCATTTCATTCATTGAGACTATAGTCTTATTTGGACGATGTCCACATCTTTTTATGGTTTCTTGGTCTTCAATATGACACGCTCCTGCCCCAGATTTAATTACAGACTTAATAGTTCGTGCAATATTAAACCTTCCACCAAATCCGGTATCTATATCCACAAGTAGCGGTACATCACACACATCAGTGATGCGTCTTATGTCTACCAACACATCGTCCAGTGTGGAAATGGCTAAATCTGGCACGCCTAAGGAACCAGCAGACACGCCACCACCTGAGAGATATATAGCATTATATCCCGTATTTTTAGCTAAAATAGCGTGGTATGCATTAATAGTGCCTACAATTTGCAATGGTGTGTTATTTATCAACGCTTGACGAAATTTGTATCCTTGAGATAACATAAATTAAAGCCCTTATTCTGTGGTGTTGGTTTGAAATGCCACCAATTCAAATTCACGAAGTTTGATAATCGCATATGCAACAATTTGAGACTGCAAATGCTTAAACTGTAAGGAACTTGTAAGAGTGGTAAATGTGTATATTTGAATGGGTATGCCATTTATGGTTGGGGCTAGTTGATATACTATCAAATCTTCATCTTGTCTTATGAACTCATTTTGCCTGAGGTAATCTTCGATAGATAATCTAAATATTTCAATATTGGTAATCATTCTATTTATATTTTTAGTAGCATGATAGCGCTCTAGTAAATGTATAAGATTTAATTTTTTAAGATAATCAATCGATACTTCTTTAATG
>CANISK010000070.1 GCA_947470205.1 Neisseriaceae bacterium
AATTGCCACTTTAACTTTAAAGCTGTTATCATAACTAGATTTTTTCATTTTATACACCTTATAAACAAATTAATATTACCATTATTTTAACTAATTTGTTTCCATGTGGTGTGTCTTAATTTATGGGTTCATTATACTTGTGAATTTTAATTTTGCTTGGCGTATAAGTATTTAAATCGGGTAATATATTTAATTTAGCATTTGCACGTCTAAGATTTGTAGATAAATTATCCTGAGAAATAGTTTTAGCTCCAAACCAATGGGCAATTTTATTTGCCACTGTAATTATCCATGATGATTTAGTACCATCCTCAAAACCACAGACACCATCTTGAACCGGTTTAGTCAAATCTTGCACATAACGAACATTGTCCTTGCTATAGCGTAATTTATTTATCACTGGTAACATATTTTTTCTCCATAAAAATTATTTTACATCACTATGTTATTATCGCAAAGATTTGGTTTGACAAATGAAGAAAATTTCTTCAAATACGCAAATTGTAAAATAAGATGAAACAAGGAATGTTTAACAATATGTGATATGGATTCCCGATTTCTCGGGAATTACAAGATTATTCGCTGGAATGACATTATTTGTTAGTGTATTATGCCGAACTCACGTGAGTATATTTGATGGGGTTATTTGATTAACTGGTGAAAAAGTTTTTAATTTTATCTATGAAAGATTGGGATTTGGGGTGATGTAGTATCCTTGAGCCCTCACCCATACTATCATCCCCAAATTTCCTCAATAATTCTTTTTGGGTATTTGATAGTTTTACTGGAGTCTCTACGTATATTTTACAGTATAAGTCTCCACACCCCGAGCTTCTAATGGATTTTACCCCTTTATCACGAATGCGAAGCGTGCTATCATTTTGTGTACCTTCAGGGATTTTGAGTTTGACAATTTTCGCGCCCAGTGTTGGTACTTCTACCTCACCCCCCAAAGCTGCAGTTACAAAGTCTATTGGTACTTCACAGTACAAATCTCGCCCTTTTCTTGTGAAGAGTTTATGCGTGAGGATACCAACGTGGATATATAAATCCCCATTTGTCCCACCTCCCATACCAGATTCTCCCTCACCGGTCATTCTTAGGGTAGAACCGTGTTCAACTCCAGCTGGAATGTGGACTTTTAGTTTTTTATTTATTCGTACCATGCCATTACCATGACATTTACTACATGGGTCTTTTATGGTTTGGCCTGAACCGTGACAATCTGGGCAGTCTTGTTGAATTGAGAAAAATCCTTGCGTAAAGCGTACTTGCCCTACGCCATTACAGGTTTTACAATTTACCACATCGCTGCCTTTTTTGGCACCAATGCCGTTACATTCGCTACATTTATCAACTTTAGGGAATGAAATTTCTTGTTCGCAGCCACTTGCGGATTGCTCTAGTGTGATATTTACTTGGATTTCCATATCACTACCTTGCGTCTGTGTATGCCCACGTTGACCACCACGTCTACCGCCACCGCCGAAACCGAAGGATTCAAAAATATCTTCAAATCCACTATGTCCACCACCAAATCCGCCAAAGCCAGAGTGTTGCCCACCGCCGCCATTATTCATATTGGTAAACCCTGAATGTCCTAGTTGGTCATACATGTGTTTTTTTTCAAGATCAGATAACACTCCATATGCCCCTTGGAGCTCTTTGAATTTGTCTTCGGATTGTTTTTTTTCAGAGTCAGATAAAGATGCTGCTCTATCTGGGTGATATTTCATCGCAAGTTTGCGATAAGATTTTTTGATATCCTCATCTGAGGCGCCTTTTTGTAGCCCCAGAATTTCATAATAGTCTTTTTTACTCATAATAAGCACATCCATTTATAAATATAATAACGATGTACCTTATATATGGGCATTTTTTAAAAAATCAAGTCTTGTTGTATAAAATGCTGTAAATAAATCTTAGTACACGCAAATTATACATAAGATTCCATCAGAATCAGTCATTGCGAACCCTGATTTATCAGGGTGTGGCAATCTCACACGCAATAAAGAGCCATTCGAAGCTAGCTAGTTATTACCTTCATTACCATCAGCAGCACGAAAAGAGACAAGCGGTTTCTTATTATCTTGTTCGACATTAGTATCTTGTTCAGCATTGGTATCTTGACGCATAATTAACTGAAGCATATCAAATAAAATCTGAACTAACAATAAACCCTCGATAACTCCAGTTTCAGCAGCAGAGGTTGTATGACAATCCGCAAGAACCCTGAAGCTTGCTGTATATATAGCAATACAAACACCGATACATTTAAGTAGCATATTAATCACTCTTTGGCTTGTTGTTGGATTATTTACCATGTGAGTAAACAAATTGGACAATATCCATAATGTACTCCCACATACTCCGCCCATTATACTGTGTCCGCTTGGGAAATTAGCATTTTCACTATTAATACATGGATCCATGTTTTGCCCTAAATACATTATTCTCCAAAATTCAGGAGTAGGAAATTGCATTTCTTCCGGAGTTAAACCAGAAAATTCAATTGGTCTGTCTGAGCCCAAGTGTTTACTATACAGAGATCCCGCAAAAACTGTACCAGCGCATAATAGTGGTGTCATAAATTTTAAAAATAATTTAAATTTGCTATTATTATTTGGACTATCGTGGCCTATTTGTTCTGATTGTTGCTTGTATAATTGTTTAAAAGACATAAGATACGTCATACTTAACAATATAGCAGGTAATGTGCCAACAAATAAATATGAATCGATATCAAATATTTTCATTTCATCACTTGAAATGCCAAGCTTATTTTGAACTAAGTTATTGGTTTGTTGTGCACCAGTTATTGCCACATCATGGTTAACAAATACACTGGCAAGAGAAATCGCAAGTAAAACAGCATTCTTAAACATTTCATTAAAAATTACTTTCAAATATTTCGTCTCTAGTATTGTAAGTTTTTTAGATAGAATATTACTCGCAGATGCTGCCAATAAAAACATCGTATTTTGCATTAGTACTCTATAATATGGGTTGTTCCCATGCTCTTCATGAATTCTACCATCAAATATCCAAGTAGCGGTAACTCCCAATTCCATCAGTGTCATTAATTTATCCTGATTTCCTGCAAGACAATGTCGATAAAACTCTTTAGCAAACTCTTCAATACACTTCTTTACAGAGGGTTTCTTTGCTGGATTGATTATGTGTGTTTGTGTAGCAGGGTTGATAGTATGTGAAGTATGTGAAGTGTTGGGGAATAACGGATAATTATCTAATTTCTGTGATTTCTGTGATTTTTGGCTATTATTATCCTCTATAAGATGTGATTTCTGTGATTTTTGGCTATTATTACCCTCGTTAAATTTCTGTGATTTTTGGCTATTATTATCCGATTTAAGATTAAGCTCCATGATTAGTTTACCTTTCTTTGTAAATTATTACTCATAATATTATATACTCCAAATTATTCGAAGTTGGCTAATTGCTCTGCTTGATATTCACTGATTAGTGCATCTGTAAGCTCAAATAAATCTCCATCCATGATAGATTCTAGCTTATACAGGGTGAGGTTTATGCGATGATCTGTCATTCTTCCTTGTGGGAAGTTGTATGTGCGTATACGTTCGGATCTATCACCGCTACCCACCAAGCTTTTACGTTCTCTCGCAATTTCTGCTTGCTGTTTTCTTATTTGTTCATCTTTTATTTTAGTGGCAAGGAGGGACAATGCACGTGCTTTGTTTTTGTGTTGAGACCTGTCGTCTTGGCATTCCACTACAATCCCCGTTGGAAGATGTGTAACCCTAATTGCTGAGTCTGTTTTGTTGACATGTTGCCCACCCGCACCAGATGCACGGAATGTGTCAATCCTGAGCTCTGAAGGGTTTATATTTATCTCCGCTAATTCATCTGCCTCAGGCATGATAGCAACCGTACAGGCTGATGTGTGAATGCGCCCTTGAGACTCGGTTACCGGGATTCGTTGCACTCGATGTGCACCAGATTCAAATTTGAGCTTGGAATATGCACCAAATCCGATGATTTTAGCAATAACTTCTTTATATCCACCGAGATCTGAGTCTGACACCGAAATGATTTCCACCTGCCACATGTTTCGTTCTGCAAAACGTGAATACATGCGAAATAAATTACCAGAGAATAATGCGGATTCATCCCCGCCAGTTCCTGCACGAATTTCTAAATAGATATTTTTATCATCATTTGGATCTTTCGGGAGTAAAAGTTTTTGGATTTGCAATTCTAGTTGTGCGATGATATCTTTTGTGGATGATATTTCATCCGATGCAAAATCTTTCATTTCTGGGTCTGAGAGTAGCTCCTCTGCTGTAGTGAGGTTATTTTCTGCTTGAAGAAATGATTTATACGCCTCTACAATAGGGGTGAGTTCACTATATTCACGGTTGTATTTTGTGTATTGCTCCATGTTGTTGGTAATATCTGCGGATGACAAAATTTGGGTAAGCTCATTTTGTTTATCGGATAAAGTTTGTAGCTTGTCTCTAAGGCTCTGTTTCATTAAATCTCCTGTACGATATACTCTTCGTCTTTGAAACATGGACGCTGTTAAAAATAAAAAATTTATTCCTTATATACTACAGTATACCGCGTCATAAATTTTTTATTTTTGCCTAGTCCAGATTTCAAATACTTCGAGTATATAGTTTGTATCATTAAAATTAAGATTTTACAATGCAAATAAATAATTGATTAGCGTTGCTAATTCTTTTTGTTTGTTCCCCATTGCACTACATATATTGACCGTTGGCGCATGTAGGAGTTTGTTGGTAAGCCTAATTGATAGCTCGTCTAATATATGATGATGCTCTATATGACTATTTTGCTCTTTAATGGATACTAATACTTCTTTGCGGATCTCTTCGGCTTTGTCCCTAAAGGCTTTAATCACTGGAGATAGCTCGATTTTACGTCTCCAGTTCTCATATTCCAATAACTTATCTTCTATTATCACATTGGCCTCATCTATCAAACGAGCTTTAGCTTCAACGCTCACATCCACCATTTTTGCGAAGTCATCAAGAACCAGCATGGTAACATTTGGCATAGTTTTTATGTATTCCACATCTGTGAGGCGCGGCACTGATAAGTCTATAATACACCTTTTGGTATTGGTGTTTATTTTGGATAATATAGCTTTATTTAAAATATAGTTAGGATTATGTTTTGTGTCATGAGTATAGTATGCAGATAGTATAATAATTCCGTATTCATTTATAATGTCTGGTAATTTGTCTAATTCATATGCGGATGCATTAATACGGTTGGCTAATGTGGTTGCTTTGGATAAAGTACGGTTAATCAGCGTTTTTTTTGTGGGTATGTGCTCAAAATATGGGATAATAGACGTCATCATATCACCTGCACCAATGAATAATATCCCATGTGGTATAATATTTTGATATGTATTTGTAATGAGATTTAAAATAGCACGCCCCATTGATGTGCTGATGTGATTGATTTTAGTAATGCGTCTTACTTCTTTTTCAGTGGATAACGCCATTTGAAAAATACCAGATAAAATTTTACCTGTCATATTTTGTGACTTGGATAACAACAATGCGTTTTTAATCTGAGCTACGATTTCAGTTTCACCAAGCACCATAGACATAAGACCAGATGCCACTCTAAATAAATGAGCAACTGCTTTATTGTCTTTATAGATATAACAATTTGGTCTGATAAAAGTTTTTGGGCAGACATTTTTTACTTCGCCAACCATGTTAATAACGAGGTCTATGTCATTTGTAACTGCGTATATCTCCATACGGTTACATGTAGATAATATTATGGATTCATATACTATACCGGAATTTTTTAAACTTTCCAAGAAGTCGAGATTATCATCATTAGAAAAAGAGAGCTTTTCCCTGACGGGCAAATCCGAGGAATGGTAATTAATCCCAAACATTGAAATACTAGACATGAGCATATACACAAAAATAATAAGGTGATAATTATATCATAATCACAATGCGCATCGTAATTAAAAGAGCTTAAACTGTGAGTTTAATTTTTGATTGTTTGTATTGTTGTTATTTGCAAACATATTACCATGGTGCTCATCAACTTTAAATGCCAGCCTCAAATCTCCTAAAATCATTTTTGGTTGGTATTTCTTGTAATATTCTGACATATATTGTACGGACATTCCCAGCATGTCTTTTCTTTCATAAACACATGCGGTATTTAAGTCTGTAATTCGGTAATCTCTTTTAAGCTCTACAAACCCATTGGTTGGTTGTTTTAAATTCCCATTTATAAAATTTCGTTTGGTGGTAACGGATGTAATTGCAATTTCAAAACGTTTATTTTCTTGTGATTCTAGACCAATAAAATTCACGAAAGCAGTTTCAAATGCATATTGGAACATATTGGATATATATGTACCTGGTGCCATATTGTCTGGGTTTTGAGCTAATGTTGATGATAGCATTTGAAATGCACCTAAGTGGTTATGTGAAAACCCAATTGGGTGAATATTTTGTATTTCATCAATCATATCTTTGAGTAATGGGTGTCTACTCAAGATGTGATTAATATGATCATATGCGGACAAATTACCCATTACACTATTTTGCCCCTTTCCTCTATCATTACCCTCTAATGCTTTAATTTTTTCTAAATCATTAAAACACACCACAAATTTTTTTACCATAGGTGTGTTGTCGATAAGATTATTTTCTTCACAATACTTTAAAATTGATTTGGTCATTTTATGTTCCAATTCAATCTGTGTTTGTATTTCTTTGGTGTCGCTATGAATAAAATTAAACCTTCCGGATTGGTTTGTTGTCTCAATGAGATGGGTGTAATTGGGTATCGTTAAAGGGGTGGATCTTGAGGGGGAGTTTCTTTTATTGTACTTAACCTGTTGTAAAAGATCATTTTTTGAAATAAATTGAGTCCAAGGTGGTGGATTTTTTCTGGCTGCATTTTTATTGGGTGTGAATTTATTATTTTTATTGTTTTTGTTTGGTGTTATTTGTTCATCAAATGATATCACTGGAATTTGTTGTTGAGTTTTATATGCGGTATTTTTAGAACACTTTTGTGCACTTTTGATTTTGCTTGTTGGGGTATTGTTATTGGTATCGTTTGTGCCAATTGATGATTCTTTTAATGGAGTTCTGCTTCTAGCAGGAAAATCAACACCACTTGTAGTTTTCATAATTCTGGCGGGTGTTTTTTTTGGATCAGACTTTTTTATCCAATTATTCAACTCCTTTGGTGAAAAATATTCTAAATTTATCTGCTGTGTATTAATTTTTTCATCATGAACATGAGCATTGCTTTTGCTCGGATTATGTTTGATGTATTGTTGTGTAATTTTAAATTTGTTTCTAGGGGAGCCTTGTATCATTATA
>CANISK010000071.1 GCA_947470205.1 Neisseriaceae bacterium
ATAATTGAAGATAAAAATACAAATGATAAAAAATCAAAAATCTCAAATACACTACCAATAGTAACGGCTACAATCATTTTACAATTCATTTTATGATCAGTGTTTATGTATAGTATATTGCTCATATTTGTTATTTAATCATTATGGTTAATCATGAATTTAATTGGGGCGAATGTTTTTCTGTGTATTGGTAATATACCATATTTTTTAATTGCGTTTATGTGTATTTCAGTGCCATAGCCTTTGTGTTTGGCAAATTGATACATGGGGTATAATTTATCTAGCTCCATCATGTCAGCATCTCTTGATACTTTAGCTAAAATAGATGCGGCCGAAATTGCCTGTATTTTAGTGTCCCCTTTGATTATAGTTTCAGTTTTGATGGGTAATTTTGGTGCACGATTACCATCTATTTGTACCAAATCTGGCGTTACAGATAGGGATAATACCGCATTTTGCATTGCAAGTAAGGTGGCATTTAAGATATTTATTTCATCAATACATTTTTCATCTACGTATGTTATCGCATATGCTATTGCTGTTTTTTTGATAATCTCAAATAATTCGATTCGTTTATTTGCGGTTAGCTTTTTTGAGTCTTTAAGTCCTATAATTGGTATTGTATCGTTTAATATCACAGCAGCTGCGTATACCTTACCGGCTAAAGGCCCTCTACCTGCCTCATCTACTCCACAAATTAACATTTCATAATACTCTTTAGTTTTCTAATACATTCATGCCCAATGGGTGTGTGGGGGGTGATAGTTACCATTCTTGACGGATGATAATCCATATGCCGTTCTTGTTCTTGATTGGTATTGTTTATAAGGTTTTCACTGTTTAGTATATGAATATCAACCACCCAGTCAATCTCTGGAATGAGCCTCATAGCACGAATTGGCCACTCTATAAGGCAAATGGTATTTGTCTGTGTGAAGTATTCATCAAAACCAGCATCTAACCATTCATTTTCATCATGAAAGCGATATAAATCAAAATGGTGGATAATGATAGAGATTGGTGTGTGATAGGTCTCAACTAGAGTATAGGTGGGGCTTTTTATGTTGCCCGATACTCCGTATGATTGTATTATGTTTTTAATCAAAGTAGTTTTACCAGCACCTAAGTCCCCATTAAATACAATAGTGATTTTATGTGGTAACACCTTCGCAATATTTGTGGCGAAGGTGTTGGTTTGTATTAAGTTTTCTAATTTTATTGATAATATCATGTATTTATATATAGTTTATTTGATAAGTAGAGATTATACACCAACTACAAACTATGTAAATTAATTTATTTAATTCATCAGGGTAAGGTTTGCGTAGTTGAAGAAACTTTCTTCAATATTTTTTAATGAATATCTATGTAATTTATAAAGATGTTTTAATTTTGTTTTGATATTTTATGGAGATATTTCACATGAATAATAATTTAACTACTCTTACAGGAGATCCTGTAAAACAAGTTATTCAACAAAATAACCCAACATATATTGATCCATTAGAACAGTTAAATTTATTTAATGATAATAGACTTCTTGCATAACCTATAAAAGTGCCAATTTATGTCATTCCCGCGCAGGCGGGAATCCATTCAATGTAGATAGTCACCTTTTAACATGAATGTTGGATGTTGTAAAACTGGATTCCCGACGACTTAGGGAATGACAACATTTATTGATTTCTTATGTCGACTTAATGAAAAAGTACAGAGTAAACTCAACCTAATGTAAATGAATGGCACTCAACTAGTTTCATATGAACATCCTTTAATGCCAATTAAGAGCTACAATAAATTGAATTAAAGCAATAGTTTAATTGTTATTCCCGCCCCCGATCGTGGTCGATGGTAACCTGCGGCGGGAATCCAGTATAACAATAAAAACATGGATTCCCAATCAAGTTGGGAATGACAGGATTCTTTTGCTCTTAATTCGCATTTTAATTACAGATTATACACTAACTGCAAACTATGTCAATTAATTTATGTGACAAACTATAACTTATATGATGGTATAATACAGATATGAAACATAAAAAGGTGTTACAATGTATGAATGGAACGAAACAAAAAATAACTCTAACCTCAAAAAGCATAGTTTGGATTTTAATTTAGCGATAGAAGTTTTTTCTGATCCTAATGGAATAATGCAGTTAAATCACAATATAGATGGTGAGGAAAGAAGTCAAATTATCGGAAAACTACAAAATGAAATTATAATTGTTTTTGTTGTATTTACACAAAGAAGGCAAAAAATAAGAATTATTTCTGCAAGAAAAGCAAATAAAAAAGAAAGACAAATTTATGAAAACCAGGCAAGAGCAAATTGAGACTTTAAGAAATTTAAAAGATGAAGATATTGATTATTCGGATATACCGGAAATTACAGATTTTACTAATTGGCAACCTAATCCATTTTTTAAACCCATCAAAGCTCAATTATCTGCAAAAATAGATAAAGATATTTTAGCTTGGTTAAAAATGCATGGTGAAGTATCAAAATTTTTAAATCAAATTTTAAGAGAAAAAATGTTTGAAGAGCGTAAAAAATAGCAACTTTTTAGAGTCTTAAATAAAATACAATGTCAACGGTTCAAATTGTGATCTATTATGGAGAAAATCCCCCGTTATGACGCCCAAAACCACACCACTATTAAAACAAGATGTCATCATTTTAGAGTTTATTGCCAAATTTGGCTATCCAAATGATAATCAAATTCAATATTTATGTAATATCAAGCTCAGCTATTACCCCAAATTTATCAAGAGATTAGTGGATAGAGGATATATAAACCGTACAAAAATTTTAGTGAATAAAAGTTCATACCTCACACTCACTAAAATGGGGGCTAGATTTGTAGGGCTAAAAAATGCACCAACTCAACCAATTTTAAATACCCTAAGACATGATACATTATTGATTGACTTATATTTCAAGCTTCAAGAAAAATACCCAGATGGTCATTTTATGGTGGATAAAGAGCTTCATCGTCTACATAAACTTGAAACTAATCATGCTAATTTCCCAAAACAGATACCAGATTTATTGATCGATGAAAGTATCGCAATCGAGCTTGAGCTTAGTCTTAAAAATACCACTCAACTCACCCAAGTTATCACGTCATATATTGTGGATAATGATTTTGTAGAAGTGCATTATTTTGTGGATAATATAAAACACTACAATAAAATCAAATCTCTCACACTAGAATATCCTAAATTTAAATTTTTTATGTTAAATTTGGACGCTAAAGATAACATTATTTCAATTGAAGAAATTATACAGTAGGTTTTTATGAATACATTAATTATAGTAATCATCCTCTCGGTTTTATTAAACCCAATTTTTATTCTTATTCGACAAAATTATACAAACCGGATTAAGGATATCAATAAGAAACTTATAAACATTGATACCACTCAGGATGCAGTAGACACAAATAAAAATACCATATCTTTTGGATATGAATATAATACTAATAAACTAGTGCAAATTTCAGATAAAGAACTAAACCAGCACGCCTTAGTGATAGGCACCACTGGATCTGGTAAAACCACCACATTGTTGAATATTGTAGAGCATGGATGTAAAAATGAATTGCCGGTTATTTATATAGATGGCAAAGGAAGTCTAAAGCTAGCGGAGAAAATTAGTAAAATCTGCATGAGACATAATCGCACCCTGAAAGTGTTTAGCTTAGATCCAAATCATTTGGTGCCAAATCTATCTCATTATAATCCATTTGCATCGGGTAATTTCACCGAATGGAAAAACAAAATCACAACACTCACCCAGCAGTCTGACAACAAAGGACAGGAGCACTATTCATTGCAGGAAGAGGGTTATATTAGTATTTTGTGTGAAGTATTGCAACAGTCTTATGCTAAATTCAATACACATATAGATCTAAAGGAGATTATAGGGTATATCAAAGATCGTAAAAAACTGGAAGGTTTGGCTCCAAAAATAGACCCACACCTTGGGATGAGGCTTATTATGATACATAGGGCATTAAAAGATGTTGAGCAGTTTGATTTGGTTAAGATTTTAGAGAGTTTTTATCATTCACATTATGGACATTTGTTTGAAACGAGCAATATCCCACAAAATCAAGTTATTGAGCTAGAAAAATCCATTAAAAACAAAGAAGTGATACTATTTTTACTTGATGCAGCAAGTTACAAAAAAGACACCAATATGATAGGACGTCTGATTATCAATGATATTAACAGCGTATTTGCATCATTTGGTAGGAACAATACCCATCATGATGGATATTGCATATTTGATGAGTTTGCATCATATGCTAGTCCAAACATGGCAAGTGTGTTATCTATGCAAAGAGATAATGGATTACATGCTATTGTTGGCACTCAGTCAATACACGCAATCTCAATTGAAAATCAGTCCGTTAAACGCGTTGCGGTGGAATTGATTGCAAATTGTAATACGTTTTTTATTCATAAGATAAACGACTCACAAGACGTGGATATCTTAGTTAAAACTATTGGCACAAAAACCCATCCGGAGATAATTACCACTCATAACACCAAATATGGAAATACGAGTTATTCTGTCAAAAATATTGATAAACCATTGATAATACCACAAGATATTCGCACTTTGGAACCTGGTGTGGGGTATGTATGCCAAACTACGCAAAATATCAAACCCAGAAAAGTTAGATTTAATTTGATTGATTAATCAAGATTCAAATTCGACACAAATTGAAATTTTGCAATACACTCTTTAATTATTGCTGAGATTTTATGTGGATTATTTGCATAGGTAACATTCAGTGCCGATTGGCCTTGGTAATTAAATATAATAGACAAATATTATATCATAATACCTTAAACTAGATATAATTTTATTCTACATTCCCATGTGTTATATAATAAATATTATATTGCACGTAAATAAAACTATTAATACACAGAAAAACTTATAATGAAAAAAATTATTGCCATAGTTGGCAGACCAAATGTTGGTAAGTCCACTTTATTTAACCGCCTCACCAAATCTCGCGATGCACTAGTTGCAGATATGCCAGGTTTAACCAGAGATCGTCATTATGCAAATGCCAAATTTGGCAAAAAATCCTATATTTTAGTAGATACTGGAGGATTTGAACCACTTATTGATAACGGTATTATGTATAAGATGGCGGAGCAAACTAAACATGCCATCATTGAGGCGGATGTTGTACTTTTTGTGGTAGATGGTAGAAATGGCATTACCCCACAAGATAAATTAATAGCAAATAGTCTACGTGAAATAAATAAAGAAGTATTTGTAGTAATAAATAAAGTAGAGGGTGTAGATAAAAATACCGCAATTTGTGATTTTTATGAACTAGGGTTATCTAATTTATACCCAATCTCCTCCAGTCATGGAGATGGAATATATCCACTACTTGAAAATGTATTTAAAAATACTGATATGGTGTCTGACGATGTATCAGATGAACGTGAACGCATTAAGTTTGCGGTGGTGGGCAGACCAAATGTTGGTAAATCTACACTGGTGAATACCATTTTAGGCGAAGACCGAGTGATTGTTTTTGATGAAGCAGGCACCACAATAGATAGTATAAATATAGATTTTGAACGCGAAGATAAAAAATACACCATAGTAGATACCGCAGGTATCAGACGTAAAGGGCGAGTTACCGATAAAATAGAAAAATTTTCTATTTTAAAAGCTATACAAGCAATCGAGGATTGCAATGTTGTTGTATTGGTATTGGATGCCAAACTTGATATATCAGACCAAGATGCGACGATTATAGGTTATGCTCTAGATGCCGGTAAGGCAATTGTACTTGCAATTAATAAATGGGACAACTTAACTGAAGATGAACGAACGGATGTTAAAGACAAATTAAAAAGTAAATTTGTGTTCTTAGATTTTGCTGATTTTGTTTACATTTCGGCACTCAAGAAACGTGGTACTAAAGAATTATTTAAAGCAATAGACAATGCGTATAAATCTGCATTTGTAAAAATGGGCACTCCAAAGCTCACCCGTGTACTCATAGAGGCAGTGCACAGACAGCCACCAGTATATAAAGGCAACTTTAGACCAAAACTGCGCTATGCACACCAAGGCGGGTCTAATCCGCCCATTATCATAATTCACGGCAATAGTGTGGAGAGTATTGCCAAGTCCTACACCAAGTATATTGAAAAATCATTCCGTAAAGTATTTGGGTTATCCGGTACACCACTTAGGATAGAATACAAAAACTCAGATAATCCATATCAACAAAATGATAGCCATTGATAACATTTTTGAGGTATTAAGTAAAAATCACCCAACCCCCACTACAGAGCTTGTTTATACTAGTGATTTTGAGCTCTTAATCGCAGTGGTGCTATCAGCCCAAGCAACTGATATTGGTGTAAATAAAGCCACTAATTTATTATTTAAAATCGCAAACACTCCAGAGCAAATCCTAAACCTTGGGGTGACCAACCTTGAAAAATATATTAAAACTATTGGTTTATATAAAACTAAAGCCAAACATATTATTAAATTATGTGAAATATTAATCACGGAATTTTATTCACAAATCCCAGATAATTTAGAAGATTTAATTACATTACCGGGGGTTGGGAGAAAAACCGCAAATGTGATTTTAAACACATTGTATCACCATCCAGTGGTTGCAGTGGACACTCATGTTTTTAGAGTGAGCAAGAGGCTTGGCATTGCAAATGGTAATAATGTTTTTGAGGTTGAACAAGAATTACACCAAAAGATTCCAATTAAATATCTAAAAAATGCACACCATTTACTGATTTTACACGGAAGATATGTGTGCAAAGCCAAAAACCCCCAGTGTGACATATGCGCTATAAGAATATATTGTAACGCGAGTTCAACATAAGACTTAGAAATAAAGTATTGATATTTAACAATATAAATGCTAATATGTCATTCCCGCGGATGCGGGAATCCAGTTCTATAACGCTCAACCCTTATGAGAACGTGAGTATTTGTATCGACTGGATTCCCGCATTCGCGGGAATGACAGTATTTATTAGTTTTTTATGTCAAACTGGCGTTTGTAAGCAAATGCTTACTCATTAATACAACACATTACAGACAATAAATCAATTGCCGTCATTGCATTTTTTATTGCTGCTTATTAATAACATTTGTTATTTCTGAAGATGCCTGTTCTTCATTATATTTCTTAATAATATCATTCAATTCTTCAAATGTGTTGCCACTATGCACTTTCGCCATGGTGTTAAA
>CANISK010000072.1 GCA_947470205.1 Neisseriaceae bacterium
AATATAGCAATTGCACCTAGGAGGAATATTGGTGTGAATATTGTGATGGATTGTTTCATGATTATCTGTTGATATGCTTCAATAAATTTTTTACTTATCGTTCTTAGTATTTGATAATTTTAGAAAATATCAATCAATATTTATTTATCTAGATTCTCGATTTCTCGGGAATGACAGTTTAAAGCTCAAAAACGATGAGTGTATAATTTGATAAAATTGATTTTTCTACTATCTGCACTGATAACTTCAATATTGCAATTATTTATTTTTAATTTTTCATTATTCACAGGAAGTCTACCAAGTTTTTTGATAATATAGCCACCAATGGTTTCTACAATCTTATCTTCTATCTTTATTCCCAGTTTGCGTTCTAATTCATTGAGCTTACAATAACCCTTAATGCGATATTCATTTTCTTTCAGTTCTATGATTGTACGTTCCCCATCAATTGAATCATACTCATCTTCAATATCCCCCACAATTTGCTCTATAATCATTTCCAAGGTTACAATGCCAACAATATTGGTAAATTCATCAACCACCATCACTAAATGGGAATGATTTAAACGCATTTCATGCATTAAGCTATTTAATTTTTTTATTTCTGGTACAAATAGAGCTTTACGTAGATGATTTTTGATGTGGAATTCGTCTTGGTGAGTAAAATATCCCACTAAATCTTTACTGTGAAATATGCCAATGATTTTACTTATTTCTTTATCAATCACTGGAAATCTAGAATGTCCAGTAGTTTTGATTTTATTAATAATATTTTCTATATTATCGTTTATATCAATGGTATCGATCTGATGTCTTGGTATCATGATATCACGTGCGGTAAAATCTGTAAGGTGGATAACCGCTTCAATCATGTGAATGCTATCATTATTTATAATATTTTTAGTGATAGACTTTTTTATTTCATCGATAATGTCTTGTTTGGATTTAAATTCACGTTTAAAAATTTGTAACAAATTTAAAAACATTTTATATGCTTTCTTAAACTATCTAATGTTTATGATTAACTTTGTGGTGATTTTGTGCATTTCTTCATGTAATGAATTGTAATTTTCATGAGTAAAGTATTTGGTAACACGAATTATAATATCAAAACCACATGGAGTGTGCTTATCTAATGAAGGGGTGGATTGCACGCTACCCCATTTGTGCTGATGAACTCGAAAGAACTCTCTGAGGGCTCGTTTCATATAATTGCGTTTATTGGCTTTTTTATGAACGCGTTTACCAACTATCAAACCAAGTCTAGAGTGTGAAAGTGTGTTTGGTTTGTAATGTATTTTAATAAAACCGCCATATAAGACACGCCGAAAAAGAAAAACGGATGAAAAATCATCCGCTGTTCTTAACCTATGTTGCTGCGTAAAACGTTGCATTGTGATTTAAGGGAAAATTGGAAAACATTTAAACTGCTAAACGCTTTCTACCGGAAGCGCGTCTTGCATTGATAATTGCACGACCAGACTTGCTTCTCATTCTAACTAAAAATCCATGTGTACGTTTACGTTTAACTACTGATGGTTGAAATGTACGTTTCATGACTAATCCTCTTAGCAATACGTAAGTTAGGCATTATAACATAAATCTGTCATTGTGTATAAAAATATTTTATAAAAATCTGTGAATGTGAAGTTGACTGTGTGTTAAAATTGTGTTTATTGGGGTGTTAGCTCAGCCGGTAGAGCAGCGGACTCTTAATCCGTTGGTCGAGAGTTCGATCCTCTCACACCCCACCAGCACACATCCACTCAAAACCAATGAAACCCTTTCGCTACAACACCCAATATAAAAGCAGTATTGGCAGCTATCCACATAAGTATTTGTATTTTACTAGCTTGTAATCTTAGTTCAACTTTATTAGTTTCTTTGTGCAATCTGAATTCAACCTGCGTAATTTCCTTTTTTTAATCTTAATTCAGTTTCAATTAAATCCCCCTTTTGCACCAATTCTTTATTTTTAATTGTTTCAATTTCAATATTTTTCTCTTGAATGATATTAGTCATTTGCTCAAATTGTCTTGCGGTATATTCTGCAAATTCTTGATTGATGCCGTTTTTCTTAGCAATATTTACAAATTCTAAAACATCAAAATGTGTCATTGTGATTGACGACATAATTTTATTTCCTGTCTTAGTATGCAACATAAAAATTTTGATTATTGAGTATATCTTTATCCATTTTCTCGTGTTTTACAATAACATAGTTATCATTTCTTATATCCACCATATTATTTAATAACTTTCTAATGATAAACGGATATACGATATATTCAATCTTTAATAGTTTTATTGTAACATCATCTTCGGTATCTTGTCTATCGATATTAGTTACCGCTTGTAGAATGATTGGCCCACAATCTAGTTTATCAGTCACAAAATGTATGGTTATTCCAATTATTTTTACTCTGGATGCAAATGCTTGTTTTTGTGCATGCATTCCAGTAAAAGACGGTAATAATGATGGATGAATATTGATAATTTGATGGTGATATTTATTTACAAAATCACCACTTAATATCCGCATAAATCCTGCAAGGATGAGGTATTTTGGTGTGTAATTATCTACTATAGCTATAAGCTCTCGCTCGAAATCTGCTTTATTTGTGTATAGTTTATTATCTACCACATAAGTTGGAATGTGGTATTTTTTTGCAATATCTAGTCCTTTGGCATGTGGAGTATTGCTAATCACACAAGCTATAGAGGAAGATAACCCGGCATTACATATTGCGTTTAAATTACTTCCAGTACCTGAGATGAAGACTATAATCATTTTTAAATTAATTCTTTATATGATATACGAACTGCGATGTATTTTATTTTTATTACCGCATCCGCAATAAAGCGCAACACTTAATATTGAGTATCAAGCATTGAGATTGCCACACCATGATAAATCATGGTTCGCAATGGCTGATTTTGATATTTTCTTATATTGAGCTGATGTTTTAAAAAATTATTTGAGTATATTTGAGAATTTCATACCCATCAAGTATAAATCATTCACCAATCATTCTATCATAATCAATTTATTTTTTTAAGATAAATTTGTCTTATTAATAACATATTGATTTTTCATTTGATTATTTAATTCGCAAATTGTATAATAAGGTGCGACAAAAATTTAGAAATAACTTACAGAAACTAGAAGAGTTCAAACAAGGTTTTATGGGTAAAGATATACTAAAATAAAATAATCTAGCTACAGCTACACATGAAGTTTCTGTCTCCATATGCATCATCAATGCGGTTTACCGTTGGAAATATTTTCCCAGCCATGACCCATGGTTTTGGAAAACATGCATCTGATATTGAATATGGTTTATCCCAAGTGGCTATATCTTTTAACGTGTGTGGTGCATTTTTAAGTGGGTTATTAGTTTTATCCATAACGCCATTTTTGATGTCTAATATTTCATTATAGATATGTACCATTGCCTCAATAAATCTATCCAGTTCTGCCTTATCTTCGCTTTCAGTAGGTTCAATCATAAGTGTCCCTGCCACTGGGAATGACTGAGTTGGTGCATGAAAGCCAAAATCCATCAGACGTTTTGCAATATCGACCTCTGTGATACCCGCCGAATCTTTTATAGGTCTAATATCAATAATACATTCATGCGCCACCATGCCATTATTGCCAGTGTATAAAATTTGATAATATGGTTTTAATTGATGTGCGATGTAATTTGCATTTAGTATTGCTTGGTAAGTGGTGTGCTTAAGACCAGTGTCGCCTAACATTGTGATGTACATCCACGAGATAATTAAAATTGATGCACTGCCAAATGGGGCACTACTTACCGCGTAGTATTCTTGTGTGTTTTGATTATCCATCGCATTTGAATAAATATAATGACTAGGCAAAAAATCCACCAGATGAGATGCTACTCCAATTGGCCCCATACCTGGCCCACCACCTCCATGGGGAATGGCAAAAGTTTTATGTAAATTCATATGAGATACATCAACCCCAATCTCTACGGGCTTGATAACCCCTACCAATGCATTTAAATTTGCCCCATCCATATATACCTGTCCGCCATTCTCATGAATAACCGCACATATTTCTTTAATACCAGACTCAAATACCCCATGGGTAGACGGAAAAGTTATCATCAGACACGATAAAGTGTCTTTGTATTGGGTGGCTTTGTTTTTTAGATCTAATATATCAACATTTCCATCGGTATCACAATTTACAACTATCACTATAAGACCAGCTAAATATGCCGATGCTGGATTTGTCCCGTGAGCAGATTTTGGAATAAGGCAGATATTTCTATGTGGCTGATTAATGCTCTCTTGATAACGTCTAATCGCCACAAGTCCTGCGTACTCCCCTTGCGCACCAGAGTTTGGTTGTAGTGAAATTGCACTAAATCCTGTAATTGCACATAGCTTTTTAGATAAATCTTTTAGTAGATCTATGTACCCCTGAGTATGTGACTCTGGTGCAAATGGATGAATGGTACTAAATTCTTCCCATGATACTCCATCTAAAGTTGATGCAGCATTTAATTTCATAGTACATGAGCCAAGTGGTATCATGCTATGAACTAATGATATATCTTTGTTTTCAAGTTTTTTTAAGTAACGCATGAGCTTGGTTTCACTTTGATATTTGTTAAATACTTCGTGAGTGAGGATCTCATCTGTTCTATATAATGACTCAAATTCATCTATATTATTTGTATTATATGCTGTTAAAAATTCATCTTCAGTGATATGTTTATTAGTAATAATATTAAATATCTCACATAGCTCCTTGGGGAGTGACTTTTCATTGATTGATATCAATAAGATATTATTATCAATGCCCACCAAATAACCATTATGAATTAATTTATTGTATATTTCTTGAGTCTCGTGTTTTAGATCTATGGTGATGGTATCAAAAACCAAATGCGTGTTTTTGATTGCAATATTTGCATTTTTTAGGTTGATGCGTAATGTGTTGGTTAAATTTAAAATTTGCTTTGCAATTTCTGTCAACCCATCTTTACCATGATACATCGCATAAAAACCTGCCATATTGGCAAGTAATGCTTGTGCGGTACAGATATTTGAAGTTGCCTTTTCTCGTCTTATGTGTTGCTCACGAGTTTGCAATGCCATTCTTAATGCTAGATTTTCTCTTGTATCTTTACTCACTCCTATTATACGCCCAGGTAATAAACGTTTGTGTGAATCAAGAGTTGCGATATAAGCAGCTGATGGCCCTCCGAAACCAATTGGAATACCAAATCTCTGGGTGGAGCCAACCGCAATATCTGCCCCCATTTCACATGGAGATTTAAATAATACTAAAGATAAAATATCACAGCTCATAGAAATAATGCATTTTTGGTTTTGTTGTTTGATATCTTTAATTGTACTGGTGTAGTCTATCATGTTACCATATAAATCTGGATTTTGAATAAACACTCCGAAATATTCTAACGGGTTACATTTATCTAATTCATCCACAATAATTGTAATATTTTGATATTTGGCTTTGGTTTTAAGTACGTCTAGTGTTTGCGGGAGGACATTTTTTGCGACAAAAAAATTATTAGAATGTTGGTTGGATATCTTATATGCCATTAACATACTCTCACCTGCAGCAGTACCTTCATCCAATAAAGATGCGTTTGATACCGCAAACCCAGTGAGATCTGTAATCATTTGTTGGTAATTTAAAAGAGCCTCTAGTCTCCCCTGGGATATCTCAGCCTGATATGGAGTGTACGCGGTATACCACCCAGGGTTTTCAAAGACGTTTCTTTTGATTACCGCTGGAGTTATGGTGTCAGAATAACCAAGCCCAATGTAGTTTTTGAGAATGCAGTTTTTATTGGCGTAGGATTTTAATTTTTGCAATGCCGTATATTCATCACAACCTTCTTCGTGGGTGGTGTGGAGATTATTTGTTTTGATTGTCTCTGGTATAACATTATCAATAAACTGAGTAATATTTTGGTAGCCTAAGTGGGTTAGAATTTGTGTTTGTTCGGTTTGACTAGATCCAATGTGCCTATTTTCGTAAGTATTGTGTTTCATTTGATAAGCTTTCTAGGTGTTAAATTCACTCGCAGTGTTTAATATATTTAGTTAATTAAGTTTTTCTATTTAATTAATTAAATAGTCGCGTTAGGTAAAATTTATCAATGGGGATAATTTTTCTTCGAATTTCATTTTGGGCGTTTGCATGGTTTTTGATCTTGATAAAATTTTACAATTGTTATTGTACATGGGCGTTATTTTAACATCTTATGGCGTTTTCGAGTTGGGATTTAATACAGATTTGTATAATTATATTCTTCTTATTTACCACGCTGTCTATTCGCGGTAAATTGCTGAGTAAAATCTTTACCTTAGATAGTAATGGATGTTGTGGATGGTGTTGAGCCTCGCACCCAATCTCTCACCAGTTTTAAAATATGAATTATGATAGAAATTTAAAAATGAAACAAATTTGTCACTATTTTTTTGTGATAAATTTGGATTATAATTAAAATTCATGATTACACCATGATGTGTAATTAAAATAATTTTTTCCAGGAAACTTAATTATGTTTAACTCTGCCATTAATATTAATAAACTCCAAGCTCACAATCCACAACAAATGCAGGTACAAAACACAGAATGTGCTACAAAACAACAAGAAGAAAGCACATTGTTTAATAATAACGAACTTGATCAATTAACAAAATTTAATGAATTAAAGCATGAATTTTATAAATGCATAGAGCTAAACGAAAATCAAAAGATTAAAAATGCAAATGGAGCGCATAAACTTCTTAATGAGATTAAAGTTCAGTACTCAGAAAAATATTTTGAGGTAGCTTGTGAGTTTTTTAATGCATGTATAGGGCTAACAGCGAATCAAACGCTCAGATGCTCATTTAAAGCATATGAAATTCTTAAAAGTATTAAAGATACGCACAAAGAAGATCATTTTAAGATGCTTTGTAGCATGTTTAATGAATCCGCAAAACCAGGCGCAAATCAAAATATTAGAGATACATGGGCAGCATATGAAATTCTTAAGGATATCTATAGTGGACCCAATTGTCAAACCATTTTATAGTTTTTTATAGAAATAATTTTTTAAATTTTGATTAACTTTTTACATGACTTAGCCCTCCAAAGTTTTTGCTCTTTTCTTGCTCTAAAAAAATAATCAGAAAAAAATATTATTATGAC
>CANISK010000073.1 GCA_947470205.1 Neisseriaceae bacterium
ATTATATTTATGTAGCCCTTCAATTTCTGTAATAGTTGATCTATCAATACACTCGATTATAGTGCTAAGCATTATTTTTAATGATGGCGGCATCGAACAAGCTGTTAAAATATATGCATAGTTTTTAAAAAATTTATCTAATGTAGCTATCATGTTGTTATCATTATTGGTGAGGCCGTCATCATTTAATAAAAGATCATCATCATCTTCTAATGAAAATATGTTTAAAAATTCTTCAATATTCAATGTGTTATGACTAAAACTAAATCGCTCTAAATAATAAAAAATATTGCATATAACATTTAAAGCTGTGCTGGCGTCTGCAGGCATCTCCTTCGTAACATTGTTAGTTTTTTTTAGACTATTCATTAATTTCACAGTATACAATTTTAATAAATATTTGATATGCGTATCCGCTAAGGGACTACTAATACTCTCAACTCCTACTATTACTTTCATCCCTTTAGTAATATTTTTAATTTTTGTTAGAGACTCGCTAACTGCAATTCTGCAATTAAATGTATCTATCTTTGCTTTTTCTAACGGAATATTTATCTTAAAAAGTTGCAGTTCTCTACCATTAAAACTTGATGTATTTCGGGTAATCATTTTGTACCCAATTTCTCATTCAATTGATTAATATATTTTTTTAATTTTTCAATAAGCTCTTCATACTTGCCACTATCGTCCATGTGGTTAGTGATTTTATCTTTATACTGCTTATGTATGGCCTCTATTTTTTCTGAAAGATGCTTAATGATTAATTTTACCTCGCCAATATTATCTTTACTTAATTCCTGATTTTTAAGTACAATATTAACCATAATGTAAAATAATTGTAAATGATTGTGAATTTGTGTTTTCAGGGGTTCTCTCGGAATGTTAGGTGTATTATGGGTGCTGAAATATGATGTGATATTCTTTGTGAGTAATACGCTTAATACGCTTAATTGTTCTATAAAATAAACCATTGCCTCATTTAGAAAAACACCCTCTAATTTTGAAAAAGACTCAATCTTGTCAAACGTAGAAACTTGTTGACTGTCTTTATATTCATATACTTGTATATATTGTTGCATACAATTCTTTGTGTGCTCCATTAGAATTTTTTGCAGAGCCTCCCACTCATTAAATTCTTCATCTAAATCCTTCTGATAATCAGGCGTAAGAGTTGTGTAATGAGTAGCTGTAAAATTCAATCCACCTAATGTCTTGCCCGATTTTAAGCAAGCTGCATATGCTTTACTTTGCAATTCATTAAATCTATGTAATAATTTTTGTTGTTGGTTTGGTGTGAGCTTTTTATAGTCATTACTACTGGTATCTATTTTGCCTGTTTTCTGTAAATTTTCTAAGCATTCTTTAAATTTATTTTGTACATCTGTAATCGATGCTTGAATGTTAAAAATTTGTTGTGTAAATTTGTTAAGTTCGGTTTTTACTTGTTGCTGATCTTGATGAGTCAATTTACTCGAATATGCCATAATCATACTCTGATATTTTGTTGTGCACTTATCCAAATCAACATCAACACTACTGCATTCACGGTATAAATCATCGAGGCACTTATTACAGAGTTGCTTAAATAAGTTAATATTTGTCTGATTGAGTATATCTATAGTCTCTTGTAATCTTTTAATTTGTTTATTTAAAAGATTTTTACAATATTGTTGCACAGCGGTTTGTAGCTTGTCATATGATGTATTTGTTTTGATTTTCTCAATATACTTATTTATTTGATCGATTATATTATTGTTGGCAATTGTTTGTTCAGATTTACTATTTTTGCTATTATGTGTCTCTAACGTTGCTAATTTTAGAGTTTGTTGTTGTAATTTCTGTACCGCATACAATTGGTCCAATTCAGTTTTGATTTGTTTATTTTGTTGCTCACTCTCAACTATTAATTTCTTTATAGTCATTTGTAGATACTTGTTATTAGGTATCATTGCTTGCAATTTTTGCATATTTACATTGATTTCTTTTTGACCAGCTTCAAGATTCTGTATAGCCTGATCTATACTGTGCATCTGTTGTGCGTCAAAAGATTTTTCTTGTTGGGTTTTTACATATTCTTGAATCTGCTTTATTTCTTGAACTTGCATATCTTGTGATGGTATTTTGTAGTCTTTACTATCGAATTTAAATTTGATTGGAGTGTTAATATTTTTTGGTTCTAGTTTTATTTTGAATAAGCATTCCATTATTCTATCAAATAATTTATTAACATCTTGTGTGATATCTTTATTCTTTTGTGTTTCTTGCTTCTGACCATTGGTGTCATATGTATGTAAAGTGTTTAAAATATTGTTCTTATTGTTTTTATCTATCTCAATATCAGGGTTATCTAACATAAAAGCTACTGCTAAAATAAATACAAATGACTCAGTGAACATTACATTACTAGCATTAAACATTGATGGTGAATTTTGTGCCAATAAATTAATCTGCTTTATTAGATCTGCACACTGCTTGATATCAATAACATCTTTATATACTTCATTTGCTTTATTGGTTTTACAATTTAATACAAAATCAAAAAGTTTAATATTATTTAATTGCAAAGCACAATGCAAATTTTGTAATTCTGTAAATATTTTTTGTATACTCTGTTTTGCATTTTCACGATCTGTAGCTTCAATTTTACTAACTTCTTCTTTTTGAAATTTATCAGGGGTCATACTTCTGTTGTTTATGTTTTGCTGTTGCATTATTACGAACCTTATTCTTTAATTTATTGACTGTTCTCGCATTTTCATTATTGCGAGTCGTTGTTGTGGCAATTGTCTCTTTGTTTTCTATTATGAGAATCCTGCTATTTCCGCGATGAATGGATTCACCCATAATAAAAACTAAATATTTTCCACAGTAAATATTGTGACATATTACAAAAAGAAAGTTTGAAGAAAATTTCTTCAAATCCGCAAACACTTAAAATATATGCATTAAAAAGTGAGTTTGACATAAGAAACCATAAAAATCTGTTATCATGAACTAAGATCATGATCCTAAATTTATTGCATTTTTTTAAATTAAGAATTAATCTCTAATGGTATAATACCTCCAATGGTATAATAACTAATTCATTGTTTAAAATGCCAATTAAGAGCTAAAATAAATCTAATTAAAACAACAGGCTAATTGTCATCCTCGCGAATGCGGGGATCCAGCGGTGCAATAGATGTGAGCAAATAATTTATGCGTCATCCTCGCGAATGCGGGGATCCAGTATAATAATGAAAATATGGATTCCCAATCAAGTTGGGAATGACAAGATTTTTAGATCAAAATTCGCATTAAATATAATCTTCATCTTTGTTGTTTACAATTTTTTTAAAGGAAAATTAATTTATGAAAAAAATATTATTAGGTTTAATGTTAAGTGGATTCTTGTTTGGTTGTGCAAAAGACTCTATCCTTACTGAGATACAAGTAAAAGAGCAGCTTGTTAAATCAATCCCTGGGTTACCAAAAGATGCGCAGGTATTAAAATCTTCCACAAAGGGGCTTTATGAAGTGGTGATTGGTCGTAAAATATTTTATGTATCTAGTGATGGTAAATATCTGATTTTTGGTAACATGATTGATGTAGCAACAAAAACCAATCTCACTGAAAAACGCACACAGGAATTAAGTAAGATTGACTGGAATAAATTACCATTAGATTTAGCAATTAAAGTGGTAAATGGAAATGGAGAGCGTCAAATCGCAATTTTCTCAGATCCAGACTGTCCATATTGTAAACTTTTTGAACAGCAAACTGTGGCAAATTTAAAAAACACAACAGTGTATACTTTCTTATTTCCATTGCCAATGCATCCAAATGCAAAAGATGATGCTAAAAAAATATGGTGCAGTCAAAATAAAGCTGCAACTTGGATATCTTGGATGAGATCACAAGTGGCGTTACCTACGGTGACAAATTGTGACACAGCTGGGTTGGATAAAATATATGAAATTGGTACTAAAGATGTACAGGTTGATGGCACTCCAACATTGATTTTATCAAATGGTCAGATATTATCTGGAGCAATGCCTGCTGATCAATTGTTATCAATGATAGATGCTGCAAGTGGTAAAGTTATAGCATCCGAGCCTGTAAAAGCAAACATAACAACCGAACCTAAAAATGCATCACAGGTTAAATAATTCAGTAAAAGTTAATTTAAGAAAATTTGCGGTTAATTCTCGTCATTGCGAGGGGCAAAGCCTCGTGGCAATCTCATAAACACTGAGATTACCGCGAACCTTGTGGGTTCTCGTAATGACGACTGCAATCACTGTGCTTGTTTATTTCACATATTAAGAAGCTTACCCCAGAGAGATATGTTTAATGCTTGATAAAAAAATAATTTATATCGCCATTGTTATTTACTTCATTACAGCCTATTTTTCCGTGGGGCAGAACTCTCCAGACGAGTATTATCAAATCCTTGAGCTTGCTGCGTATAAACTAAATCTTTCCAGTCACTATATACTAACTTGGGAGTTTGATTATCAAATAAGACCGGCATTACAAATATGGTTTGCGGTGATGATATACAAACTTGGCAATTTAATCGGTACCATAAACCCATTTGTGATTGCATTTTTTCTAAGGCTAGTAAGCGCTTTTTTATCTTTATGTGGGGTATGGTTATTTATTAAAGCATTTACCCCAAGCATCAAACACAATCAATCAAAAAAATGGTTTATATTACTTTCTTTGTTTACCTGGGTGATTGTATACAATAGTGTGAGATATTCCTCGGAGAATATTGCAGAAAAGTTTTTTTTGATTGGTTTTAGTTTATTATTTTTGCCATCTTGGAATAAAAAAATATTCATTCAGGTGTTAATTGGTATATTATTTGGTTTTGCATTTATCACCAGATTTCAAATGATATTAGCTATAATCCCAACCATACTGTGGTTATTGTTTTGCAATAATTTTAAATTTATCTCCACCACCAATCAAAAAGTAATAAATAAATGTTTTTATATTTACTTAACCCTTGGTTTTGGTATAGCGTATGGATGTGGCGTGATTACTGATAAATGGTTTTATGGTAAATGGGTGATAAGCTCTTGGAATTATCTATACATGAACATCTTTATGGGCAAAGCGGCTAGTTTTGGTGTAGAGCCATGGTATTTTTATACAATTGTGATTGCAATAATACCGTATGGTTTATTTTATATTCTATCCACAATTGTAGCTATTTATCCAACTTATAAAAAGTTTTCAAATCCAACGGTATGGGTTGTCGGGAGTTTTTTATTAGGGCACCTGATTGTTAGTCATAAAGAATTGCGTTTTTTGGTGCCAATATTATGTTTTATGCCTCTTTTAATATCATACAGCATAGATATATTAATCGATAGCAACTGGTTTACAAATCCTAAAGTACAAAAAATTTGGCAACTATCTTGGTTTCTTAATTGTTTTATTGTTTTTTGTGTAGCCATATTGCCATCGGGAGTAAATGTATATTTATGCAAATTCATTTACGATAAATACACAGCACCAGCTATTTTCTACTCTACATCTGAGGGGGGAAATTTATTAAATTTTTACAAAAGAAGCAACATGACAATAAGATACGTCAAAAATGTGAATGATATGCAATGTAACACTAGTCAGATAAAAAATCAGGTTTGCTTGTTTGCAATTCAGTGTAAAGAATTACCATTAGTTGAAAAACTTACAGTTAAATCTAATTTAGTGTATGATAACTGTCCAAATTGGATTACATATATTAACTTTAATGATTGGATTAGTAGAACTGGACTATTTAGAATATATGAAACTCATTCGTAAATGAGATTTCAACATTCAAATGGCTTCGAGTATGGATATGCTATAATCGCAAATTAATTATTTTATAAGTATGATATACAATTGAAAATTCTCATAATCACTGCAATGCAAGAAGAACTAGATAGCACGATTGCATATTTTCAGAGCCAGTTTCATATAAAAAAACACGCCAATTTTATTTTTTATGAAGGCTCATATTTAAATCATACAATTAATATAATATTATCCGGTATAGGCAAAGTAAACGCAGCCATTCATACACAATTTATGATAGACCATACTTCTCCAGAGTTGGTGATTAATGTAGGAGTTGCTGGTGGTTTATCTAATACAGTTACATTTGGTGATGTGGTTATCGCGACCTCTCTTATACAACATGATGTGGATGTGAGTGCGTTTGGTTTACCAATCGGGCAAATACCCAGAATGGATGTATTTGATTTTCCGTGTGCCATTGACTTATTATCAGATATAGACACAACCAAGATAAATGATTTTAAAATTCATTATGGTAAAATCTTAAGTGGTGATCAGTTTATTGATGATGAAACAAAAGCAATACAGCTGGAAGATCACTTTAAAGCATTGGGGGTGGAAATGGAGGGAGCTGCTATTGCTCAGGTATGCCATGTGAATAACATTCAGGTTATGGTAATAAGGTCAATATCTGATATGGCGGGAATAAAAAGTAAAGCCACACACTCTTTTGATGAATTAAAATATATGGCATCTGGTAGAGCAGGGTATATGCTTTACTTGATTTTAAATTTATTACAACGTTAGTGTTTTAATGAATACAAATTCACTTGATTGCATTATAGCATCATTACCATACAACACATCAGCCCATAAATTTTACGGTGAATTATCTGTGTGGTGTAGGGTAATTTACAATATGGTGCCCATCATAACTATTTTAATGGTTGTAGGTCTACTGGCGCTATGGTTAACTAAAAACAATTTCCATAATCCACATCAAATTAAAAAATTTGTTATTATCACTACATTATCATTAGTAATAGGCCCTGGTCTTATTGTCAATGTTGGACTGAAAAATCATTGGGGTAGACCTCGTCCATATCAGGTACTAAGGGATAATAAAATATACAAACCATTCTACATGCCATCATTCAACAACCATGAAGATAACAGCTTTCCGAGTGGACACGCTGCAATTGGATTTTTTTTGGGTATGCCATTAATTATTTTAAAGCGAAAACGTATCGGTTTTACGGTTTCAATTATTGGTGGAAGTTTGATTGGTATGGTGAGAATCTTACAAGGCGGGCATTATCTATCTGATGTAATTTTTAGTGGCATAGTTGTCATATCAACAACATGCTTTC
>CANISK010000074.1 GCA_947470205.1 Neisseriaceae bacterium
ATCAATAATAATGTAACATACTATAAGCATTTGAATACTTATATGCAAATTAAGAGTTTAAGATACGAGTTGTCATGCGGTGAGATTGCCACGACTTGATAAATCAAGTCTCGCAATGACTGATTTTTATATTTCTTTTATCTTTGATAACGTATAGACCCAATGACGAATGGTATACTCGAAGTATTTTAGATTTCAACAACGTATAAATTCCAAAGACAAAGAGTATGTCTAGTGTTTAAAAAGTTTGGAGATATATTCACCCAATACTTGTATACATTGTACCATGATTATAAGCATAATAACGGTAATTATCATGGTATTTAACTGAAATCTTTGGTATCCGTAACGAATAGCTAAATCTCCAAGTCCACCACCACCTACCACTCCTGCCATCGCAGTGTATGACACAAGAGTGATTGTGGTTACTGTGATAGATGAGATAATGGAAGGTAATATTTCTGGCAATAATACATGCCAAATTATTTGCCATACACTAGCACCACAAGATTTTGCCATATCTATAATACCAATATCAATATCTTTTAATGAGTTTTCAACCAGACGTGCAAAAAAAGGAAAAGCACCAATGATAAGTGGCGGAATAACACCCTTTATTCCAAGTGACGTACCCATTAAAAATGTAGTAAACGGCATTAGAATAATGAGTAAAATAATAAATGGCACCGAACGAATAATGTTCACAATAAATGAACAAATAAAATTAATGAATTTGCTTTGTAAAACCATGCCATTTGATGTGAGGTACAACAATATGCCCAGTGGCATACCAATTATGATGCTTATAGATACAGATATACTAATCATATACAATGTTTCGATGATTGCAACGGCAAATTCATGCCAATCTAGTCCAAAAAACATATCCATATTGTATGTTGTAGCCTCTATATAAAAGTGTTACGCTGTATTTTATGTGTTATTGATAACTTATGCGTGTCACGCGGTGGGATTGCCACAACTTGATAAATTAAGTCTCGCAATGACTGTGTTTGTTGACGTATTACGTCTAACTAGCGTTTATGAGTAACAAAAGAAGGTTGTGATTATAAGCCGGATTCTGTATCGATTAAATATAAAAATAAATTTATAGTTAAACTTAGCAATCATTCATCTAGGCTAAAAATTACTTTTTAGCTCAAGCTATCTACCCGTGTTTGTGATTTATGTAGGATTAACACTGCATATAATCAACAATGAGTACATGCAACAAACACCTATTTGATATTGCACCCAATGGGGTTTAGCATGCCTTGATTATCACTAATCAAGCGGTGCGCTCTTACCGCACCTTTTCACCCTTACTGTAAACAGCGGTATATTTTCTGTGCCACTTTCCGTTACCAGATATTGCTATCTAATACCTGGGGGTTACCCAGCATTGTAATCCTGTGGTGTCCGGACTTTCCTCTCGCGTGAATAAACACACCAGCGATTGCGATGCACAACCTTCAAAAAGTATTTTAACATATAATACTAGGTTATAAGCTCAATTTTTTAATTGAGATACAAGCAATCACTGACTTATGTTTAATGATTTTATGATACTGCCCAAGTGATAAGCTTGGGTTTGCATCCCATTTTGATGTGATGGCTTGACGCACAAATTCTTTAATTTTACTATGTGATGGCAGTGATATCCCATGCGAATGAATATAATAACATAATACGTTAATTTGTCGCTCCGTGCTTAACGTCTTAAATTTATCTACTAGTATTGAGTGATGGTCTTGCTTTTTCACATAGTTAAAATCATCTTCTGCTACATCATCTAAGAGCTTGGATGTGGATTGGAGATTTGTGATTAGATGAGATAACTTCATTGAAATATTATTATCCCATTCGGTGAGCATCGGTAATACATTATGCCTTATGAAGTTTCTGAGATATCTTACATCTGTGTTACTCTCGTCTTCTATATGTGGAAGTTGATGAAGATTTACAATATCTTTGATTTCATTTTTTGTGATATCTAATAACGGACGCCAATAAAGAATATTGTTTGCACTATTTTTTGATTTAGTGATTGCCCTCATGCTTGCTAGATTATGGATATCACTACCACGAAATAACTGCGTGAGTAATGTTTCTATCTGGTCATCACGATGGTGGGCAAGTGCTAGGACTTTGTTTTCAATATTTTCAAATGCATGATATCTAATTATACGAGCATTATTTTCTAAGCTCTCCCCTCCTTTTTTGGTAACTGTATACTTCGATATTTGTATTGGTACATCAAAATTTTTACAAATAGTTTTACAAAAATCTTCCCAGTTATCTGCATTTGGGGATATACCATGGTTAATATGAATGGCACTGATGGTAATTGGGATTTGTAGACGGATTTGCGCCAATATGTACAATAGAAATACTGAATCTATTCCACCACTTAAACCTATAACTATGTTTGAGTGATCTTTTAAATGAGTGTTGTAACTGGTGAGAATTTTATCAATATAATAATTAAGACCTTTAGTCATAACATCCACTACTTGGTTACATCAAATTTACCGTAACTCATGATACGATTTAGTCTGCGTTCTATAAGCTCATCTTTGGAATATTCTTTAAGTTTTTTTAGGTTATCGCGGAGGGTTTTTTTTATTTTTATCATGATCTCTGGATGGTGAAAATGTGCGGCACCTTTTGGTTCGTTGATAACATTGTCTACTAGGTTAAGGGATTTTAGTTTATGTGCAGTAATACCAAGTATTTCGGCAGCCATGCTTGCCTTTGTGGAATCTTTCCATAAAATAGATGCACATCCTTCGGGGCTAATCACCGAATAAATAGCATATTCTAACATATTTATTTGATCTCCAACTGCAATAGCAAGTGCACCACCAGATCCACCCTCCCCTATGATTGTGACTACTATTGGGGTTTTTAATTGTGCCATTTCATATAAATTTCTACCAATCGCCTCTGACTGGTTACGTTCCTCAGCGCCTATTCCGGGATATGCCCCATTGGTATCTACAAATGTGATAATTGGTAAATTAAACTTTTCTGCTAATTTCATCACACGAAGAGCTTTTCTGTATCCTTCTGGCTTTGGCATACCAAAATTTCGCTCCAAATTTTCTTTGGTATCTCGCCCTTTTTGGTGCCCCAATACAGCCACTGACTGACCTTCAAATTTTGCAATACCACAAATAATGGATTTATCATCCGCAAAATGTCTGTCGCCATGTAACTCTATAAAATTATCAAATAAATTTTCAATATAATTCAACGTACGAGGGCGCTCCAAATGTCTTGCTACTTGTACGATTTGCCACGGAGTAAGTTTGCTATAAATATCTTTAGTTAACTCATCTAGTTTACTTTGCAATTGAGATATTTCATGGGTTATATCCAGTGATGAATCATTTTGAACTGCTTTTAATTCACTAATTTTATTGGATAACTCTGCAATTGGACGCTCAAATTCTAAATATTGTTTTTTCATTTGTATGTTCAGTCTAATAATTGGTTTAATAATTGTATATTTTTTGTATGTTCTATTATGCTTTCATTTAATGCTTTAATTCTATCCAAGTATTCTGTTTGGTTTTCTCCAGGTAATGCTCCTAATTGTGCATATGTCAAAATATTTGTTGCATATTTTAACGCCTTTTCTTCTTGCAATAGCTCATCTTTTAAAACTTCATTTCTATTTGCATTATTTATATTACCAATACTAATATCATTTGATTGATTTGTGGATGGATCTATAAACTTTATGGGTGGTATACTTTTTATTTCCACTTGTGACAATGTTACTAATTTTGCACCTTTGATCCAATGATTAGTAACCACCAAATCGCCATTTTTATTAATAAATTGATATATTGTATTTTGTTGAATAAGACCCGCTATTTTATAATTTATTACATAGTTCACATTATCTATGTTGATTAAATTAGCTATTGCAACTAACATGCAAAATAATATAATCTTCGTCTTTGGACGCTCATAATTGGAGTATATATGATAAATTAATTGCATATTGTATTTATACTAAATAAATATTTACCTTGCGATAAGACCAAAAAAATGCGCGATGGTAAACAATCCAATACCCATAAGAAAAAATAAACCAGCACGATATAAAACCGCAACAATATACGGCACCATATCAACTGATAATTTGGCACCTGGAGTAATACCAGATTCAACTCCATCATAATATTCATGTAGAGTTTCTTCATAATTGTCTCTATTGATAGCAATTAAAATTACATCATATAACACTCGATTTAAAAAATAAAATCCTTTAGTAAAGTTTTTACGCTGATTTAATAGATAATGGGAAACGTGTTCAAAATCTCCAGCCAAAGCAATAAATATGTAAAGCAGGCAATATGGAATAAAATTCACATAAAACATCATTTTATCTACGACTACATTATAAACCACAGAATCTAAATTTTTGTGTTTAAATTGCTCACTAATTATCATCACCATTACATAAGTTACCATTCCAATTCCACACGGCAACACCCAATACCAAAATAATGGCGCGAAGAAATTTACCGCAAAAGTTTCAATAAATGTAAAATTTTTGTTATGTTTTGAGGTATGCTTTGCTTCTTTTTTCCAGCTTAAAATTTGTATAAATGATATTAATAACAATAGTTTAAATAATATCAGCAATCCACCAGTGAGGAATATTTTGAAAGATATTAATATTGCTAATATTGGAATAATTGCCAATACATATGCAAATCTAATCTCTTTTTGATATTTAAAATCTTTGTTAATGAAAAATTGTATGTATTTGAGAATAGAAGTATACACAATTTTTCTAAACTTAATAGTGAATTCTAATTGTTCCAATAAAAAAACCATTAAAATACCAATAATCATCATATATTATTTTCCTTAAAAGCGTTTATTTTTAACGACGTCCAGGTTTCAAAGACGAAGAGTGTATGGGATTGGTTTTATTAAATGCTATAAGTCCTGAAATTAAAACTATAAAAGCCATGCCTGTTATGTTATCAATAAAAAATGAGTTGTGAATTGATGCTATCAAATAACTGAAGATTATACCAAACCCTATACCACGTACAGGATAAGAAGTATAGAACATGTCTATCATTATACATATAATCATAAAGGTAAACATTGCAATTCCGATTATACCAGTTTCTACGCCTATCCATAAGATATCTCTATGTGGATTGGTTGTGAGTATTTTAATGTTGTGCTTATTTATATAATTTTTATATACTGCATTGAAAGATCCAGTGCCATAACCAAAAAATGGCTTTTCTTGAATAATTGCAGCACTCACCCTGTGAAACACTAGTCTTAAACCAAAACTAGTTTCCATGTTACCTTGATTATAATTTTCTACATCGGACTGATAATTATTTAGCCCAATTTTAATCGCCGGAGATAAATATAGCAGTGGAGCGAGTATTGATAGTATAACAAATGCAATTAGTATTCCTTTTGTTCTGAAATAATACAACAATAGAAAAATATTAATACATCCAAACATTATTTGACCAGTTCTTCCAATTACAATAAATAATACATCGATAAGTAAAATTAGATAACATATTATATAAAAGATGCGCATTTTATTATTTTTTGGATTCAGTATTTCACACAATATAAACCCTGAGGCAATCGCCATAAATGCATTATGCAATATATGGCCATGAAAAATAACCCAAGTGGTATCTTTTGTACCGTATAAAATATGGTGATTTGAGAGAAAGGATATTACAGATAAACTAGCTGTAATAATTGCGCCTAATATAAATCCACGCAATAACATTTTGGCTGATGAGCCGAATTGAAATGCTACAAATAAAAGTGGCACCAGCAAAAAACCGTGAATTCTAGTGAGCATTTTGAATGCATCATGAGCGGGGGCAACGCTCCATAAAGTACCAACAACAAAAACTCCGTAAAACATCACAGATGTGATAATAAACTTATTTTTAAAAGCATGCTTTAAGGATAATAGAAAATCTCTTTTAAATAAAACAAAAAATGCAATCGCAATATATGTAGCTGACATAATTGCCGTTGAGGAACAAATTGACAGCCCTAATATAAAGCACATAATTGGCATGTAAAAATTTTCCAACGTTTTATTTTTGATATCAATAGTAGTCATGTGCATATATCCCGATATAAAAGTCTGGTGCATTATTCATGTTTGTTATCATCAGAGATATGAATATGGATTGACGGTAGTTGACGATACAATCCATATATATCCATACCACAACCAAATAAAAAATGATTTGGCGCCCTTAAGCCAATATAGTCTGCTTGTATTGGTTTATTCTTATCAATATTTTTATCAATCAAGACTGCAATTTTACAATCCAAAGCGCCAATATTTAATAAAAATCTTTTGATTTCAGCTAACGTATGCCCTTCATCCAAAATATCATCCAAAATATAAACAATGCGATTACGTATTATGTCAATATTTGGTTGCCTGTACCATGTGATATGTGTAGATCCGTAAACGGCATCACCATATCTTGAGGCGTGTATGTAATCAAGTAGGAATGGGGATTTAATCTTCTGTAATAAATTTGCTGTAAAAAATGTACCGCCATTCATTACATTCAGGAAAATGGGTAAATCTGTATGTGAATCTATTTCATGTTCAATCTGCTCAGCAAGTCCAGTAATTGCTTTATTAATTTGTTCTTGTGTATATAAGATTTTTGAATTTTGTAATATATCTCGCGCTTGCTGTGAAGTTAACTGCATAATGTACCTTTAAATGAAAAAATAAAACTCTTTGAATTGGTCAAACGTAATTTTACCACATTTATTTATAATGTTGATTTAAGTGTGTTAAAATATAATTCTTTCAATAAGTATAAGACATAAAATGACAAATAAAATCAAAAAGATATTGTTGATTATTCTAGATGGATTTGGGGTGCGGGACAACCCAAATTTTAATGCTGTGTTACATGCAAAGATGCCCAATTTTAACAATTATATCAAAAAATACGCATATGGACTGATTGACGCATCTGGTGAGGCTGTTGGTTTACCGTCTGGACAATTTGGCAACTCTGAAGTTGGGCATTTAAATATTGGAG
>CANISK010000075.1 GCA_947470205.1 Neisseriaceae bacterium
GCTGAAATTCCTTAATCAGATATAGTTTGAATTCTGGACTTAACCAGCTACCAAATTCAAATGCAATATCCTTATGAGCATATGTGCCACCATATCGCCCAGCTTTTGATATTATTCCAATTGCATCAGTAGCTTCTATCCATTTTTTTGGGGTTAAATGAAAGCTATTTAAACCAGCATTTTTTTTAAAGGTCTCGAATTCGAGACCTTTAAAATTTGAGTTATGTATTTGCTCCCAAATGCCAATAAATTCTAGTGTATTACGATTACGCATCCAATTATAAATTAATGCATCATCACCAAATCCTTTAATCACATCCGTTAAAGAGATAAAATCTTCTTCATTATGTGATAAAATAGTGACTTCAATTTGTTGCACTGTAATTATGGTTTTTTGTTTTGACATGTTATAATATCCCTTGTATAGTTTCTGATGTTGAATTGACATTACAAAGATATAATGCCGTTAAATACATACATAGCATCTCCCAACATATGAACCCCATTGTTGATAATAGACACAGCAAGCTCACCACCCGGCATCATCACATTTGTTATATTATTTGCTGCATGATTGTGCACTAAAAATGCAACGGTTGCCGCCGCCCCGCTCCCACACGCATTGGTAAAACCCACTCCGCGTTCATAAGTTAAAAGTTTAATACATTTGTTATCAATTTGATAATAAAAATTTATATTTACACTTTCAGGAAACATCGGAGATTGTTGCAAAAAAATTGCAATTTTTTGCAGTTCTTCGTATTTAGATAAATCATTTTCATTATCAAGTTTAATAATGACATGTGGGTTGCCAATGAATGCAACCCCAAAATTTATTTGTTTACCATGAATATCAGCCTCATATATGTTATTTGTTGATACCGGGTGATGAAATGGTAATTTATCTGGTGTGAATGAGGCTATCCCCATATTCACCGAAATAAGATTTGTGACATTATCCACAAATCCGCGTATGGTAGTTTTTGATGTATGTAAAACTACCTCCTCTTGTGCAATAATCATATTATTTAAATATAAATATTTGATGATTACGCGTGCTCCATTGCCACACTGGGGTACTTCGCTACCATCTTGGTTGTAAATTATATAATCATACTCATTTTTAATATGTTTTGATTTAATGATTAATACCTGATCACAACCAATACCATATTTACGGTTCGAAATAAATTGTATTGTTTGTGGATTGATATCTATATCTTGAATGGAAGCATCAATTAAAACAAAATCGTTACCTAATCCATGCATTTTGTGAAATTTAATATTTGTCATAGTTGATTCAATAAAGCATTGGTGATTATTGGGAGTAAATCATGCGCAACATCATCAATGGATGTTACGTTGATATACGAATTAAGATTGACAACCTTAAGGTTAGAATATCCACACACGTTTATATGGTTAAATGGAGTTAAATCCATATTCACATTAAAACTAAGCCCGTGATAAGTGCAATTTTTTCTAACCTTAAGCCCTAAAGATGCAATTTTCCCCCCGTCTACGTAAACCCCAGGAGCATCTTTATTATTAACGGCATGGATATTTTGTATAGCAAGATACTGTATAATTGCCTTTTCTAGCCTTTCAACTAATTCTCGAATGGAAATTCCCAATCGTTTTAAATCAATTAAAGTATATATGACAAGTTGACCGGGGGCATGATAAGTTACCTGTCCACCTCTGTCGCAGTGAATAATCGGTATGTTATGAGATGTATTTAATATATGCTCACGTTTTCCAGCAAGACCAAGAGTAAACACTGGTGTATGTTGCAATACCCATATTTCATCTTGAGTATCGGCATGTCTTGCCTCGGTAAAATCACGCATTTTTTGCCACACATCTTCATACTCACTATTTTTATCAAGATTGAAACGAATTTTAATATTTTTATCCATATTTTAACAACCTAAAACAAGAATTCCCCCACTTCAATATTTAAATCGTAGTAGGTAAGTGATGGGATGAATTGTTTGCAAAATATATTTTGCCTAATGTATTGGTATGCTACAATACCGTTTTTAAGAAACAAATGCCTAAGGGTGCGAGGAGAATTAAAGGCCATTACCACACACCAGCCATCTTGATAGTGGGGCTCTTTATGTATACTCCAACAGAATGAAAAAACCAGTTAGGCATGAGCGACAACGTTTACTCTCTGTAAATAAGGAGCGAAATAACAACACTGGGATTTCATTATGTTTGAGTATACCATTATGGAAGTGTTGAGGCACGTATATATAAGTCGCATCAAGCAAAAATAATAATAAATTACAACCGTCGGAACGACTGGGCTAGACCGCTAAACCTAATTACTTTGGTAATTATAGCGTGGAAAATTTCGCAGGAAGCTCCGAGCTTCTATAGGTGGGAGTAGTTCACATAACCGACTAGATTATGATTGTTTCCATAGACGGAGCGTGAGATATGGCTGGTAATTCATCAATAGATGAAATACCAAAATCTTCCAAAAATTTTATAGTGGTGCCAAGTAATTCTGGTCTGCCTGGCATATCTTTAGTGCCAACTATATTAATCCATTCTCGCTCTAATAATGTTTGTATTGCATTACCACTTACACTCACCCCGCGCAATTTTTCAATCTCACCTCTGGTGACGGGTTGTTTATATGCAACAATTGCAAGAGTTTCCATAATTGCTTTGGAATACCTAGGTGGAGTGATTTTATGTATTTTATTCAGATATTTTTGATAACGTGGTTGAGTTCGCGCCTTATATCCATTCTGCAATTCAACTAACTCCATGCCAAGATTGTGATATTCCTTAGATAACTCATTGATTATATCTTGGATTTTTTCTTGGGTAATTTCCATATCATTATTATCAGTCAAAATCGCCACAATCTGTGAAATGGTAATAGGGGAAGTGGCGGTTAAAAAGCATACATTGATAATCGATTTTATACAAGGTTTGTCTTTTATTATACTTTTAGCATATAAAACATTACTACTAGTGATGTCATTCACCATCTACACCCCTTAGTCTAATTATAATATCATTATCAATATCATCGTAAGTGTATAGTTCGACCACCCCTCGTTTACCAAGCTCCAAAAGTGCGACAAAGTAAGCAACCAAAATAGATATAGTATAATTACTCATAAGTAAATTAGAAAATCTATTTTGTGGATTGGCAGGGGATAATTTTTGCAAAATATTCTCAATGCATTCATCGATAGACATATATTTATATTGAGTATTATAAATCATTTTTGGCGCCACTGTCTTTAAAAATATTTTTTGCCATAAGCGTTTTAGATCATTAATATTTGGTTGTGGATGTGTGTGACAAATTGTTATTTCGGTGTTTACCCACAAATAGTCCCTATTGGCAATTTCACGTTTATCAAGCATATCACTTGCATATTTAATTTTTTCATACTCAATCAATTGATTAATAAGTGCTGCCCTAGGATCCGCATCAATTTCAGTATCTGTTTCATCTACAATGAGGATGGGTAGCATTAGTTTTGTTTTAATGGTAATTAAAGTGGCCGCCATAGACAAATACTCAGCCGCTAAATTAATATTTAAAATTTGCATCGCATCAATATAACTCATATATTGATTGGTAATTTCAGCAATTGGTATATTTAATATATCAAGATTTTGTTTGCGAATTAAATATAGCAATAGATCAAGTGGCCCTTCAAATAACTCTAAAAATACCAATAATGCATTTGGATCAATATACAAATCTTTGGGTAAATTTTCTGGAAGCGAATATGATGAGTACCGTGTAGCGTAGTCAATGCTATTATTCATTTAACATACTTTTAATTTTTATACTCTGAGTGGTAATTTCATCAAATTTATTGTTTTCTATGATGTCTTTGGTGACCAAAAAAGAGCACCCAATGGCGCACACATTTGATAAAGATAAATATTCTTTGACGTTTGCAAGGTTAACACCACCAGTTGGGCAAAATTTAATCTGTGGGAATATATTGCTGTATGCTTTAATGGTATTTAATCCATTAAAAATCTCTGCGGGAAAATATTTTAGATAATTAAATCCATTATCAATCGCACGAATTACCTCAGAAGGCGTTATGGCTCCTGGTAAAAACGGAATAGAGTTTTTTTTGCTAATATTTATCAAATCATCAGATATACCGGGGGATACAATAAACTGTGCACCGTTGTTTATCGCATCTACATACTGTATTTCATTTAACACAGTTCCAGCCCCGATAACCATATCAGGATAATCACGCCTTAATTTTCTTATAATCCCCAATCCATTTGGTGTACGTAAGGTAATCTCCATGATATTAATACCACCAGCTAAAAGTGCATCAGTAACCAGATTAGCTTTTTCTATATCATTCAGCACAACCACAGGGATAATTTTATATTTTTTAAATATTTCCTGATGAGTAAAATGTGTCATTGTTTATGCCTCTTATTTAAAGACGAAGAGTATATTGTGCCACATGTGGCCAATAAGGTAACCACCAACAAATAAACCATTGGGGTTAGTACTGGGTTGCCATGTGCTTCAATGATAGCACTTATCATCATTGGTGTCATTCCGCCAAATATAGTAAAACCAATGTTGTAGGATATTGCAACACCACTTAGGCGAATTTTAGCCTCAAATAATTGAGTTAGTAAAAACGGTACAATCATAGCGGATATACCCTCTAAAAGTGCAAGAATGTTTGCACCTAGATACACCCATCCATTACCAATGAGATAATAGCTAATTGGTATAAAGATAAAACTCATGATGAGTAAAAATTTCATAATTTGACGCGGGTGAATATAGTCTGCTATTCTGCCACATACAAATATACCAATTACATTTATAATCATAGCACAAAGCATCACATGCCCCACTAATTTACTATCAATTTTTAATATATTTTGTAAATATGTTGGCATAAATATAATTGCACCCACCACCAACACCGACATAATTGAAGTGGTTAGTATGCCGATTATCACTTGCGGTAAATGGTATCTTAAAAGAAATAATAATGGAAATGTGGGTTTATCTTCGATTTGTTTGAATGCGGTTGTTTCATGTAGACTTTTTCTAATTTTATAGCTCACCAAACATAGCATACCGCCAATTATAAATGGAATGCGCCACCCGAAACGAGCTATTTCTTGGCTAGACATAATCATGCTTAAAACATCATTAACCAGCACTCCAATGAGTAACCCGCTATTTACTCCAAACATAGTCACACCAAAGCTAGTACCGTGTCTACTAGACATAGATTCAGCCACATAAACATAGGTACTAGGAAGTTCGCCCCCAAGGGCTAAACCTTGAATAAGACGAAGAACAAGAAGGGTAATGGGGGCAAATATCCCTATAGTGCTATGTGTCGGCAATAAACCAATTCCAAAAGAAGATAACCCCATAAGTCCAACAGTTATTATTAAGACATGTTTACGCCCTTTATCATCTCCAATGTGGCTAAATATTATTCCACCTATTGGGCGCGCTATATATCCCAATAAAAACACCACATAGCTTTCAATGATAGACATTACCGGGTCATTACTTGGGAAAAATTGCTTGGCAAAATAAACAGAAAATATCCCATAAATTACAAAATCATAAAACTCTAACATGCCACCCAATGAGGCTAGAGTGAGAATTTTACGTTCCTCGGAATTAAGCTTCTTATTACCCATGTTTAAATCCTTTTAGTTAAAAAATTCATGAATTTTAGTTTTAAATTCATTGCAAGTTTTAAAAAACACGTTATGCCCAACCATCTCATTTGCGACCCTCCAAACTCGTTCAATTGGGTTCAAATTATGGCTATATGGTGGCAATGTATGTTACCAGCTTGGGATGTGGCGATACATCTCGTAATGCCAATGGTAATTAAGTTTCATATGGCTATATTCTATAACATTTATGGAACCAATGGCATGGTATTTTCAATTAGTTTGAGTATACATTAAATATTTTTGCTAGAGAAGTAATGTTAAAATATACTTTTATAAAAGAATAATCCATTTCTAAGCTCAAAACATGAAAATAAATAACCCCCACACATTAACACTTTTAGACTCTCTAAACGATGCTCAAAAAGAAGCAGTGCAATCTACAGATGGGTATATCAGAGTGATAGCCGGTGCTGGTTCTGGCAAGACCAAGGCGCTATCAACTAGATTTGCATATCTGGTGAATAATATCGGCATCCCACCACACAACATCATGTCAGTGACTTTTACCAATAAAGCGGCGGATGTCATGAGAAAGAGAATTAGAGCTTTAATTGGAGACCAAGACACATCATACATCAACACATTTCACGGTTTTTGTGCAAGAATGCTACGAGAAGATATCCACACCCTTAATTACCCCAAAAATTTTATTATTATGGATACTGAAGACCAAAAAACTATGCTAAAAGAGATATATACCGAGCTCAATCTGACAGTGAAAGATTTTACTTATTCGTGTATATTGGATAAAATATCACTTTTTAAATTTGATATGGGTTATACGAGGTATACCACCAAACCTGAAGTATCAGAGTTAAAAGAGTTATTATTAAATAGCACAAACCCAATATCAAGAGTAATACATTCTTATCTACTATTGCAACGTAAAAACTACTTTTTAGATTTTGATGATTTGATTAACTTTACTTTATTTATATATCAAATCCATCCTGATATATTACAAAAATGGCAAAATAGATTACAGTACATTCAAGTGGATGAATTTCAAGATGTAAACATCAGGCAATATCAGTTAGTATCTCTATTATCCGAAAAACATAAAAACCTATTCGTAGTGGGAGATCCAGATCAAACCATCTATAGTTGGCGAGGGGCAAATATCAAGTACCTTATAGATTTTGATAGAAATTTTCCACATGTAAAAACTATTTTTATGAATACCAATTACCGATCAACTCCAGAAATATTAAACGTGAGCAATAATCTCATTAAGCATAATCAAGTGAGATTAGACAAATCTTTAGTACCCAATAAAAATAACCATACTAAAGTTGTTTATTATCACGCGCGCAATACCATAGATGAGGCGAAATGGATAGCAGATAAAA